>JADFPG010000150.1 GCA_022562455.1 Fidelibacterota bacterium
TCAAGAACACTACAGGCTGTTTGGGATCTTAGTGATGAAGATTTAGGGAAGGTACTTTATGAGTATGGTAAGCGACGAATTAAGGATAAGGTGTTAGAAGGGACTATAACCGGACATGAGGAGCTTCAGTTTACAACTGCAAACATGCCTTCAAGGTGCCCTTTTGATCCAGATATGATTAAAGTTTTGTTTAATGTACCTGTTGAGTTTCCTGTTGACTCAGAGAGCTTTGCTGTTATTGGCAAGTCACCAGGTTTGGCTGGTGACATAATTGATCTTCGGGACAATATTAATGCTTTGTTTCATGAGCATTTTAAATGTCAGCTTTTACTTCTTCCCCAAGAGAGGCATCTTCTTGAGTTATTCTTGAGATGTGACAATCGCGAGGATTTTGGATATCGCGTAGCATCTTTGGGAGGATTGGCTGTTGCTAGCAATTCAACAGACCTTAGGAGTTTGGTTTCTGTTAAAGAAAACTCACAGTCTTTAGATGTGCTGGGAGCTTTTCTCAGGTCGAAATTTTCTAATGAAGATACTTCCTTAATAATGGATTCGCTTAAAAGGTTTAATCATCTTCGGAGGATGTATCCTGTTCACACGGATCGTGCCACCGGAGTATTGGAAGCTTTCCAGTATTTTGGTCTCACCTACCCTATCCGAGACTATAGACAAGCTTGGACGAAACTCTTGGAAGCTTATAAAACAACTTTACAACAGGTTCTTGAGTTAATTAAACAAATAAAAAAAGATGACTGATTGGAATTGGTTTTTTAGCGCTTTGGCTCAGTCTGCTGCTGCGATTGTGGGTATTTTTGCGGCTTTTATTATTACTAAGATCGTGAATAATCAGTCGACTTTAAATCAGGATGGTTCTATTGCCTTTTATACCGGATAATAATCCACCAGATGAATGAAACAATGATCCCCGGATAAAAGGGTTCAATCCCAAACGGGTATGCGGGGAGTTCACCCCCCGAGCTGACACCAGACAGAAACCACAGCAGGCTTACTCCTGTTGGAACCGCCATCATCCACGCCATTCCTGGCAGTGTTTTTCGTTCTTGAAATGTTGTCAAGAATGGGATTAACAATCCTGGCACGACGACACTACCGATAGCATACCACAGATCGACCACAGACGGGAGGAGCCATGCGAATAAAAGTGATATTACTCCTGTAACTAATAAACCAATTTGTGTCCACTTTATCGGGTTCTCCTTTTTTTTCCGGACTCGCCACATGATATCCCGACCAAAGGTAATTGCACTGATGAAGCCAAAGGAATCGATAGTAGACATAATTGTTGCAAGCAGTCCGACGAAAAATAGCCCCATGGCAACAGGGGGAAGGATAACTGTTCCAAATGTGGGAATAGCTAACAGGGGATCTTTCAAATTGGGTAGCGCCATTCTTGCGTAAAGTCCTGTGGAAAGGGTAAGAAAGTCAAAGATACCCCAAAATATGATTGAGAGAAGAATCCCCTTTTTTGCAGTTGCCGGGGAAGAAGCAGCTGTACATCGTTGATAAAATCCCGGGTCGATAAATGTCCAAAGTGCAATAAAAAACCAGACTAAAATGTAAAAAGTTGAATTACCTCCCCGCCAAGTGAAATGATCGGGTGGGAGCGAATTTTTTAAGGTGCTAAATCCTCCAAATTCCTTAGCAGATAAGACCACTATGATGATAAATCCCAAAAACATCAAGCCAAACTGGAGCAAATCTGTCCGGATTACTGACTTCAAACCTCCTCGATAGATGTAGACCATACTAAAAAGGGTTGAAAGAAAAAGTGACAATAAAAGACCTAAATCAAAAATGAGATCCAGGATTATCCCAACACTCAAAATGTAGGGGGCAGGGGACGAGAGGATCATAACGTAGATAGCGCTTATAACACCTGGGATTTTCCCATATTGGGAATAAAAACGGTCAGGAATGGTGATAGCCTGTTTCGATTGGATCTTTTCAGCGATGAATACGGCGTAAAGTATTGCAAATAGATAATATGGTAGTCCGAATACGACCCAATTAGAAAAGCCGTAAAGATAGGTGAATTCGCCTACCCCTAAGATGCCTCCGTACCATGTAGCTACGAGAGAAGCAGAAAAAGGGATCAGACTTAATCTCCGTCCTGCTAAAAGGTAATCATGTTCGGATTGGGACTGTTTTTTACTGCGGAATAAACCGAGGAATAGAAGTATCACAAAGTAGAGAAGAATAATACAAACGTCTATTAGATGAAGGGGTGTATCCACTAACAATGGGCAATAAAGACAAGGACGCTTCCGTTACGGACAGTGACTGAAATAGTATTATTAACGGCTATGTTACTTATTCCTTGGGTAATAGATTTCACGGTTTCGTTTTTTAGTTGATATTTCATTCCCGTTGTCATGATACGAACATCTTTATCCAGTGGAATTAATGAAACGCGTTGACCAGGTAGCGTATTAAATTGTTTTTTATCATCAACGCAATAAATCGTTCCGAAATCTGTTACTATTCTTATTTTTAATTGAGAATTAAAATATCGTAACAACATCAAATTAATAAGAGTGTGATCATCCCTTGTACCTGTGGCGCCAATGACAACTACGTGGTCAATACCCTGTTCCACGCACCATTGTAGTGTTTTTTCCAGATCGGTATTATCCTGACTTTTTAAATGAACGACTTCTACTTCGAGAGCAGATAAATCTGATTTTACAGAATCGAGGTCTCCGATAACAACCTTTGGTTTTAGACCATTCTTCAATGCTTTATCAGCAGCGCCATCACAACAAATTAAAGTATTGGCTGATTTAAGTATTTTCAGTGGAATGGGGTGAGTAGGAAAAGGACCGTTCGCAAGTACTACAACGGGACTGTTTTCAGTTGATACTATTCTTCCCACGGAGTCCGGGTCCATTTTTGGTAAAGCATTTTTTGTTGCTCTGTAGCATCATCTAATTTTTCCAATGTAAATGAATTAAAGGGTGCAGAAATAGGTGTCAAATCTATGGTTTGAATATTGCCATCCCTTGAAATAAGAAATTTGACGGGTTTTCCTATAGATTTTTCTCTCAATTGCGGAATTAGCATATTGTTATTTATACGAATATCATCAATGGCAATGATCTCATCATGAACATTGAGACCCCCAAGGTAGGCAGGAAATCCGTCGTATACATTTTTTACCACGACATATTCCTCATGTAAAGTCATCCTAAATCCAAAATAGGCAGTTGAGTCAGTCATTCCATCACTGTAGCCAGGCTCCAGTACACATCCAAATGGATATAGATATGTGTTGTAGTCAATCTCTTCGGTTCCGGATACGTATTTCCATATATCATCTAACTTCCGTCCTGCAATGGACTCGCATATCTCCTTGAATTCAGCGGAGGTAAACCCTCTGTTTTCTTTTTCATAAATGTCGGTATAAAGTGTACGAAATACATCTATCAGGGATTTTTCTCCTTTGGTATTTTCCAGGATGGCAAGGTCGAGAATCATACCAACCAAACTTCCTTTCGAATAGTAGGAGATTTGCGTATTGGGTGAATTTTCATCCTTGCGGTAAAATTTTATCCAGGTATCATAACTGGATTCTGTCAACGACTGGACCTTTCTGCCTGGTGTGGTTTCTACAGTTTTTATATCTTTACTAAGGTATTCGAGGAAGTCGTAGTCGGTGAATATTCCCCCTCGAAGAAGGATCAAGTGTTCAAAGTAGCTGGTAATGCCTTCCGATATCCAGAGATCTTCCGTATAATTTTCTTTGTCGTAATCAAAGGGACCCAAAGCGATGGGTCGGATTCTTTTGACATTCCACGTGTGGAAAAACTCGTGGCTTACCAGCGTAAGAAAGTCTTTATATTTGTTTTCATCGGTAAAAATCCAGCGGTTGATTTCGAGGGTTGTGGAATTGAGATGCTCCAGACCGCCTCGACCTTTTTCCAACAGTAATAGGAGAAATACGTATCGATTATAGGGTAGAGAGCCAAAAATATCCCGACTGGATTCGACGATCGTTTTGAAATCCGTAATTAATCTTTTTTCATCCATATTACCTTGACCAAAAACTGCAATTTCGTGTGGGATGTTATCCACGGTAAATTCCAATACTTTATGATTTCCTATCAAAATGGGGGAATCTATTAAAATATCGTAGTTGGGGAATTCATAGGTTCGTCGTTTTCCCCGGACTTTTGGCAGACCTGTAGAAATGGTATACCACTGTTTAAACGGGCGGACTTTAAGGATACCCGGTTCATTTTCTCTCCCCTCCACATACAGAAAGACGGAAGCTCCATTTACATATCCACGGGAGTCATTCAGAAAACTGGTCCGCACGGACTGCTCAAAGGCATAGACTTTGTACTGAATCGAAATCTCCTGGTTTCCCTCAGTATTGATCTTCCACTCATTTTTTGCGGTCTTTTTGACGGATAGAGGTTTATTGTTGGCGGAAGCATTTACCCTGGGAATATGCCGTGAGAATTCCCGAACGAGGTAGGATCCCGGTGTCCAGACAGGCATCTTGAGTACAAGAAGGGAATCTGCGTTATCTTCTATGGTCAGTTCCACATGAAAATAATGTGTATGGGGTTCCGGCATGGAGAGGTGATAGGTAATCTGAGGGCGAGGGATCCTTGCTGAAATTGTCGAGCATCCCAATATTAGAATGAGAATGATTTTCGTGATTTTCATGGTGAGTATTGATCTCCTGTTTTTAAGAAAATACAATATGTGGAGCAATTCTAAAAATTATATAATGCAATACATCTAATTGCAATAAGGTTTGACCCCAAACTGCAAAAGATTTCCATTATATTTGCTTTTAATGGTGTACAAAGACTTATTCAATGTCATCCATTCTTTACAAAGTGATTCCAATTTACCCCCAAGCGATGCGTATGAAATAAAAAGAGTATCTGATAAGTGAGCAATAAACCGATTTCGCTCAATAGCTCTTCTTTTTGTCGCTCTATTAATCCCACTTGGGAATTTTGTGATTATGAGCAATCTATTATGGTTGACAGCTTTCTTCAATTCCGGAGGAAAGCGTTTCCAAATACCCCGAGCTAAACAAATTACTATTGGCTGACTTCCTTTCAATAAAATTCTCAAGCATTCCTTCTCCATGGGTGAATGAAAACCGCTGATGACTGTTTTTCCCTCTTCCCGCCACTTTAGACAAAGATCGTATGTATTGAGGATCAATTCGCCGGGACATTTGACAGAGCAGAATAAGGCGATGGGATTGGTTTTCAGTAATTCAATATTACCGATATGGTACACAATTAATGCCGATTTTGATCAAATATTATTCCGATTAAGTTTTGGATAACTTCCAGTATTTATAATAGATACAATGACAACCCGAAACAACAATTTCCGATTCTCACTAGAATGTTTGCCGATTTCTACCCTTCATAGTGCCGATTTTCATCCCAATATAAATTCGGTTTGAATAGACGTTTTTGTTTCGTTCCATCTTCAATAATGAGTTTATCTTTTAATAGATTTTCAATATCCTTTCTTAAGGTTCTATCGGCCTTATCAGCGAATTGTTTTTTATAATCAGTGAAGAAAACTATACCTGACTTTGCCAGTTGTTGTAACAGCCAATTTTGTCGATTGTTCAGTTTAAACTCGTCACCCAATTGTGTGTAGATTGCCTTTCTGTACTCCAGTTCAGCTTTTTTCTCAACGGACCTTAATTCATTTACCATACCTCCTAATGCAAATTTGATCCATTGAGTCAAATCTCCCTGATTTTTCTCAACAGACTGCAAAGCATGATAATATGCCGTCCGATTTTCATTATAGCGTTTAGAAGGTGAGTACAGGTTTTTAAAATCATATCCTGTTTGCACTAATTGATACATCTCCAACAGTTATTGAGAATCCACTTCTTGATATGGTTGTTGATGGAACACAATCAAATGTAGGTTATGCAATAGATGATGGGGGCTCTTTGTATAAAATGACTGGAGCAACATTTACTACGATTGCTAGTCTAAGAGATAACGGAACATCTGGAGCAACAAGAGGAGAAGACTTACTGATGTATCAAGTAAATGGAGTAGATAAACTTCTTTACTTTTATGAAGATGATGGAGGTTTATACTCACTTGATGATGTAACATTTAATGATACATTCTTATCTGGTACAACTGCTGGTAAAGCACAGTTACAAAATGCTCCACATCCTGCTGTAATATTTCCAGATAATAACAGAGCCTATATAGGGAATGGACAATATCTAGCTGAGTTCAATGGAAATACTTCTGGTGGCTCTAATGGTACGCTAGATGCCACCAAGATTGATTTAGGGCCTGGCTGGGAGATTACATCGTTGTTTATAATGACTAACTTTACTGGGATGTGTGCATGGCAGAAGAACCAAGATAAATCACAGAGGACACAATCTGCTGTATTTTTATGGGATGGAGTTTCTGATAAGCCAAATAAATCTATTCCAGTTGAAGATAATAAGATAGAGGCTTCAATAAATAAAAATGGTACTATATTTCTATTAACGCAAGGAAGACAATCCGCAAGTGCATTAAGGAGACTTACAGATAATGGCGCAGCACTTATAAGAAACTTCCGTTTTGATATTGCTGGGACTACAGTAGACTTTACTGCAAGTAAAGGGAGTATTAGTTATAGGAAAATATTAGATGTATTTAATAATCAATTACTACAGGTATATACTGATAATAATTCGACATATATTGCAAAAATTAAAAATGGAAAAATAGTTCCTATTCAAAACTTAGGAAAGAAATATTCAATATTTAATTGGTATAATTCTTACAGAGGAAATAATTTGAATAACTACAGTCGATTTTTAAAATTTAAAGAGGACAACAATACTTATGGATTTATTGA
>JADFPG010000151.1 GCA_022562455.1 Fidelibacterota bacterium
TTATTCCATAACTTTCCTTATGACCGATACCGTCAGCGAATTATAAGGAAAGGAAAAAGCAAACTGTATGGTTCTGGGAGGTTTTCTTACCCTGGTGGTTGTTTATGGATTAATTCAATTGTCCCTGATATGGCCATCTGCACCTTTGTTGGAATAAAGAACAGGAATTTGCCGCTATTTTGGGATCGACAACACGAATCATCATCGCCAGCATGATAGCTTATCTGATAAGTCAGTTCCACGATGTGTGGCTATTTCATCTCTTAAAAAAATGGTTTAAACATCGGCATCTCTGGCTTAGAAATAATATTTCCACATTTCTTTCCCAAACCCTCGATACAACCATATTTATTGTCATTGCATTTTACGGCGATAGACCATTGTTACCACTTATAGGAGGTCAGTTAGTCGTAAAATGGTTGATTGCTGTTGCAGATACCCCCTTTGTCTATTTATTGGTTGGCAAAATTAAACAACTCCCTGTCATTGACGATTGAATTGAAATTGGGAAATCGGTTGGGTAGGCTATAGTCGCTGTTTCTAATTTATGATCAGGATCGCAGTTGAAACTACGGTGAGGGATCTTTTGAAGGATTGTTAGTCAAATTAGTGTGACACACTTAAATGTGACTAGCGCTTGTACCCTAAGCAGTTATAAAACAAACGGATGATTGATGGACATCTCATTTTTATCGATTAAATTGCATTATTCAAAATGAAGCATGTGGGAAAATGTTCCATAGGAAATTATCGAAGATTTACCAAACGAAAGGAAAAGTAAAGTTATATGGCTGAGAGAGTATTTTCTGATGGTTGGGCAGCGGCCTGGGCTGATCAGCTTAATTCAAGTGAGGATTATCGCAATGCTGCTGCCAGGTGGGAAGGGGCAATTGTTATCGTGATGAGGGCAGACTCCCCTATGGGCATTCCGGAAAAAATGGCTGTATATGTGGATCTATGGCATGGCGAGTGCAGAGAGGCCAGAGTAGCTTCAGAGGAGGATTTGGAGGCAGTTCCGTATATCATTTCTGCATCCCCCGAGAATTGGAGACGTATTTTGAAGGGTAACCTTGATCCTATCCTTGCCCTTATGGGTGGGAAATTGCAATTGAAGAAGGGCAGTCTGATTTCCATGCTTCCTTATGTGAAAGCAGCGAAAGAACTTGTAGTTGCAGCGGCAAGAGTTGAAACGGAATTTCCCGAAGAATGGAACTAATTTAATTGTACCTGCCCGACTATGTCGTTCAGGCGGGTAGGAATTTTCATTTTTAGCCACGGATTAACACAGATTTTCACGGATTTTTTTATTATTTTATTTATCCGTGTTCATCCGTGGCTAATGATTTAGTCCGCACGAAGTGCGTTAAGTTCATGTACGGCATCCATCAGTTGACGGATAGGAATTTTTATTTTTAAAACTCTACCGTTAGGACTGTACACAAATAAATCAGGGCTGGAAATAAATTAGTACCCGGTTTTACAACAGCATAATCAGGATATGCCGTCCTATTAACATTTCGCGTTATATGTTTGATCGGTTATGAAAAATGCGGGTTGGATTTTATCTGATTAAAGCTATGTGTCATGAATAGCCCCACATTATGGTTAACATCTTCGGATACAAAAAGAAAATATCTTAAATTTACTCTGATAATTAAATGTATTTATTATAATGAGAGAATTTCCAGACAGGAATAAGATCAAACGACTTCGCCAATACCTTGACTGGCGAAATGCAGTTTATTCTTTTATTCAAAGAACACTTCAACGGATCAAATCATTTGATCAACTATTTGTCATCATAATCGCTGTGGTAATTGGTGTGGTATCTGGATATGGAGCCGCTGGATTCCGATTTCTGATTGAGTCATTTAGAACCACATTTTGGAGTGAAGGTTCTTTTGTTGACGCAATACGTTCAGCGCCTATTTATGTAAAGATTACTATTCCAGCTATCAGTGGAGTTATTGTGGCGTTATTTGTAAAACACTTTGCTCCTGAGGCCAAAGGACATGGCGTTCCTGAAGTAATGGATGCAGTTGCTACAAAGAACGGATTTATCCGTATGAGAGTTGTTCTCGTGAAGGCATTTGCTTCGGCTCTATCGATTGGTTCCGGTGCAGCAGTTGGACGTGAAGGTCCTATTGTGCAAATTGGATCAGCATTTGGTTCATCTGTTGGTCAGTTTTTCCAGGTATCTACTCGCAGAATGAAAACGTTTGTTGGCTGTGGTGCTGCAGCAGGGATTGCAGCAACTTTTAATGCTCCTATCGCAGGCGCAATATTTGCCAGTGAAGTTATCATTGGTGATTTCAGTGTTACAGCAATCGGACCCATAATAATCTCATCTGTTTTTGGAACAGTTATATCACGAAGTATCTATGGCAATTTTCCTGCCTTTATTCCACCTGTCTATATATTGCATTCTCCTTTTGAAATCGTTTTCTATATTATTCTTGGTATCGCTACTGGATTAGCAGGCTGGTTGTTTGTTAAATCCCTGTATTTTTCTGAAGATCTATTTGATAAATTAAAACTATCGACCGGAATAAAAGCGTTGATAGGCGGTACAATTTTGGGGTTTTTAGCGCTATTTATTCCGGAAACCCTGGGCGTAGGTTATGAATCCATGGATAGTGTTCTGGCTGGTAATATGCCCTATATTCTGGCAGGGGTTCTGTTATTTGGAAAAATCTTTGCTACCAGCTTATCGTTAGGGTCAGGCGCTTCTGGCGGGATTTTTGCTCCTTCCTTGTTTATGGGATCCATGTTGGGAGGAACATTGGGTGGTATTTTTCACACATTTTATCCAGAACTCACAGCCTCTTCCGGGGCATATGCTCTTGTTGGCATGGCAGCAATGGTTGCTGCTACAACTCATGCTCCTATAACAGCGATCCTTATCATTTTTGAAATGACATCCGAATATACTGTCATACTTCCGTTAATGGTAACGAGTATAGTTGCTACGGTAATTACAACTCGGATGCTCGATGGGAATATCTATACTATAAAATTGAAGCGACGAGGTGTTGAAATTCATGGTGGGACTGCTATTAATATTTTAGATCAATTACGGGTGGACAAAATCAAGCAACAACTTGTGGAAATAATTCATGGAGATGCCACTTTAGAAGAACTTCTTGAAAAGATGTCCACAAGTAGTCAATTTATATATTATATATGTGATGACGACAAGAAATTAATCGGAATTATTACTCAGGGAATGGTGCGGCGTTTTTTAAATCGTTTGGAAAATATACCAGTCGAAACGAAGGTCAAAGATATTCATAATACACACTTTCCAAAAATTAATGATCATGTCCCTATCCATGAGGTCTTACGAATTATGTTAGACTCTGATATGTTAGCCATTCCTGTTGTTGATGATCAAGGGGCATTAACCGGGCAGGTTTTACGGCGAGATATCCTTCGAGAATACCAAGAAATGCTAATTCAATCACAAAGCGCGGGACACTTGGCATCCTCAATGAAATATGTGCATAAGTATTATCATGAGAAATCGGAGGTTATCCCTGGTTTTCTTATGGCTAGGATAAATACACCGTCGGAATTTGTACTTCAATCATTTAAGATACTGAAAATCCGCAGCAGATACCATGTTGATGTACTACTAATCAGGAAATCGGATAATGGACGATTTGTTGACATAATGCCCACCCCTTCTACAATTATTGAGCTCGAAGACCAGCTACTAATTTTTGGGAAAAGGAAAGATGTTGAAGCCATTTGCGATCTATCTTAGTAAGATTCAAATATGAAAAGTTTGCCGGATGCTATTGTCGTCCTTGTCATTTTTTGATAATGGCAACTTTTATTGCCAGGTGATCCGAGTATCCCCCTAATAATTTATCGCCAGCCCAGAATCGGAAGGGATAGCCGGTATAGTTTCCTTCCTGTTGACGATATTCCGGTGTGTCTAAAATCTGAATTGATTGTGATAGGACAGAAAGACCTTCTGAATCATTCAGTCCCGGGCTAATAATGATATGATCGATAATTTTATCTTTACCGCGGTATTTGTAAGTGCCCCCGTTTGATTTTCCTACGAATGGCGCCATAAGATTCCATAAATATTTCCCCTCAACGAAGACAGAATCTTCTTCCAGAATGCTCCCAAGGTGTATTTTTACTGAAGCATCCCAAGGATTATCATTCAGGTCACCCATAATAAGAATTTCCGCCTCAGGATCTTCATCGAGAATAAGGTCAACCTCTCTCCTGAGAGTTTTCGCTGCAATTTTGCGTAAAGGTATTGTTGCCTCAGTTCCACCCCAATGAGATGGCCAGTGATTGACGAACAGGTGAAGAGCAATATCTTCAAATTCTCCCATAACATAAAGAATATCACGAGTAACTTGCCCCTCACCTAATTGCACTGAAATGGGTTTGGATAATATGACTTTAAATCGGGATGGATCGTAGAATAGTCCCACATCAATTCCCCGACGATCGGGAGACTCGTAATGAATGATTTCATAGTCCTTCTCAGCATATCGTTTGTTCAGAAGTTCCATTACTGCTCGATTTTCAACTTCACAAAGACCCAATATATCTACATTCAAATCTCTTAATACTTTTGTCAGTTGGTTTAATTTGAGATCAAGTATTTCCTGGGTAACATGTTTTTTACCATTGGGTGTAAATTCTTCATCGTTCTTGTCAGGATCATCTTCCAGATCAAATAGATTTTCTACATTCCAAAAACCGATCCTGAGAGTGTCAGAGTTTTTAACAGGCTGTGTGTAACCAAAATTAAAAAGGATACAGAATAACAGGGCAGGGGTCAGTTTGATTTTCATGGGTTTAATTCTTAATGTTTTGGAACCCTTTTAGTGCTTCATCGATAAACAATTTTACCAACTCTGGATCTTTCTCACCCCATTTATTTTCAACTCCTGAATGTACATCCACACCTGCCGGTTTTACATATAAAATTGCTTGTTTAACATTTTGAGGTGTTAACCCTCCCGCCAGAATTACCGGCTTAGAAGAGGCAAGCACAATCTTGCGGCTGATATTCCAGTCATGTGTTTTTCCTGTAGCACCATAAGCGCCTGTCTCAGGATCGAAAGTGTCTGTGATAAACGCATCCACAAAAGGAGAGAAAGATTTCACAAGAGAAAGGAGGGTTTTTTCATCATAACGACCAACAACCAAACTTTTAATAATGTTAAGGGATGGTTCGAGCTTTTTTAATTCTTTAACTTCTTCACGTTCAATATCTCCATGTAATTGAACCCATTTAACATATTTGCATAATGCAAGTATATCGTGGGTGTTTCTGAGGTAGGTGATAAGCACGGAAGTTATTCCTTTTTCTATGTTTTGTATGATTGTCTTTGCCTCAGCCTCTGACAAGTCCGGTTGGGGTTCATTTGAGGGAAGTCGAAGTGGAAAGCCGATAGCAGAGGCGCCACAATCTGCAATTAATTTTGCTTCTTCCAAGTCGTGAACGCCGGCTATCTGAATATAATTTTTCATTCCTTTCATTTGTAGATCATCTAAATTTAATCTGTTACTCAACATTTCCTATGGTTAAACTCTCATTCTTAATGAATAAAGAAAATTATAAGCACATAATCTGGGACTGGAACGGCACTTTGCTTGATGATGCCTGGCTCTGCGTTGATGTCATGAATCAATTATTAGTAAAACGAGGAATGACAATGCTGACGATTGATAGATATCGTGAAGTATTTGATTTTCCCGTGAAAGAGTATTACAGGGAGTTGGGGTTTAATTTTAATGAGGAACCATTTGAAGTTCCTGGCACCGAATTCATTGACGGGTACCACGCCAAGTGGAGGGAAGCTCATCTTCAGGAAAATGCCGCGGAAATACTACTGAAAATTAATAGTGCAGGAATTACTCAATCATTGTTATCGGCAGCTAAACAACAATTGCTTGAGGAGATGACCGATTATTTTGGTGTTACTAACCGTTTCGTCAGGATTTTGGGTCTCGACAATCACTACGCTTATGGTAAAATGGAAATCGGAAAGGTGTGGATGGAAAAACTCGGTTTCAAACCTCATGAAGTATTGTTTGTAGGAGATACCGTCCATGACCACGAAGTAGCAGTTGCCATCGGTGTTGACTGTGTGCTGTTTGCAAGTGGGCACCAGACTTCCGAAAAACTATCGAGGTGTGGGGTGCCCTTGTTTGAAACGTTAAGTGAGATATTCGATTACATTGTTGATGGAAAAGGGAAAAGATTATGAAAAGAGGTACAGTTAAAGAATATAATCGAGAAAGAGGATTTGGTTTTATCGAAGGAGACGACGGTGATGATTATTTTGTCCACGTAAGCGGATTAAGAATTCACCTGAGAAATAGGGGATTACGAAAAGGACAGAGGATCTTATTTGATATTGAAAGCGATATCAAAGGTGATAGAGCCGTTAATGTACGACAGGAATAGTTGAAATAATTAGTTGTATTATACAAGCTATTACTTGTTAATATTTGAACCCCGTAATACATCAGTGGTGGGTGGAAAGGAAAATTCAAAAAACCCAAGAACCAAGAGCCAAGAACCAAATATTCTTGGTAATCAGTAAATTCTGTTCTTTGGTTCTTGCTCCACAGGAGTCCCTACGGGAGAGTTTGCCTGCCTGTCGGCAGACAGGGGACTTGGTTCTTCAATTATGCCCCCGTGACTGAGGCATTACATCTCTCACCACAATGTGCTTGCGAAATGTTTAACAACGTTATACAATACAACCATGGAAACCAAAGATGAATTTATCGCTCTTCGTGTATCCCCATCTCTCAAGAAATCCTTAGAAGTGATTGCTGAAGCCGATCGC
>JADFPG010000031.1 GCA_022562455.1 Fidelibacterota bacterium
GGCACAAAAAAGATTATTGTTGTCAGTGAGCAAGTTAAAAAGTTTTACATCGAAGATGTCGGGATTCCGGCAAAAAAATGCGAAGTTATTTATAACGGCATCAATCCTCATCCGCCGGCTGCCTCGCGGGATGAGATTGAAAAGAAAAAACAGGAATTGCGTATTGGCCAGGGTGTGCCTGTGATCGTTAATATCGGGCGGCTTGTGCCGGCGAAGGCCAATCATATTTTTATTGAGGCCTTACGCATTCTCGACCAAAAGGATATCGTGTTTCACGCGCTCATCATAGGAGAAGGACCGCTTAAAAAGCCACTGATGGATGCCAGCGCGGACCTCATTAATAAGAAAAAATTAACGTTTACCGGCCTTCGAAAAGATGTGCCAAAGATTTTGGATTTTACGGATGTCGCGGTTCTTTCTTCGACGCGGGAGGGTTTCTCTATGGCTATTTTGGAATCGATGGCAAAAGGCGTCCCCTTTGTGGCGACGGATGCCGGCGGGAAGCGCGCTGGCGACGACGCTGGATTCCCTTCTTGAGGAACGAGGCATCGAACGCGTCGATTTCATTTACTGCCACGTCGAAGCCAGCGACGAAGCCGGACACGAAAAAGACACCGAACTCAAAGTCAAAACCATCGAATGTGGTAATTGTATTTGGTGAATTAGTTATTGGTGGAGTAAAATTACCTGAATAGATGAAATTATCAATATTCCCGCTACGGATGGCTTCCTGGAGCATGATGTTAAACTCTGCACCGCCAGAGATAGTTGTTTCCTCTGCAGCATAAATTTTATCCTGCACTTGTTGTGCCGAAGTGTTTGGTGTTAATAAGAATAACAAAAAAATTAAGAATGGTAGTGCGGTTAACCGAAAAGAGTACTGTTGTTTCATTATGCCTCCTGAATTATTTTTGTTAGATATATCATTTGAACAAGATCATATTGAAATAGTCAGTAATAGAAATAGAAAATGTTTCATAAATTTACTTTCTTATTAAGCAGAAGAGATAAGAGAGCTTCTGACTGGAATTTTATTAATGTATCTTAATACGTTGGTGTTTATTTTAGGTTTAATATAATTAAAAATACGAGGTGTGTCAATATGATTGGCAATTAATAAACAAAATTTAATATTTTCTTACATTCTCTTCAAAAGTTAATTTTCTACTGCCGTTACTTTACCTTCTTGTTTTGCAGATTTATTAACTCCGAAAAGATCTGCAACATCATTGGAAAATTTGATAAGAAAATTTAACAAATCTTCGGGTGAACTATAGTTATTAATGATTAAAAGTTTCATCACATCTTTTTTCTGTTCAATCTTTATTTGGTTTTTATATTCGTCTAAGATGAATCTCATCAACTCAACAAACTGATATTTGTAATAATCTTCCTTTTCTCCTTTGGGTAAAATAATAATAACATTTTTCTTCTGCATTATTATTCTTTCAAACAAAGCGTAAGAAGCGTAGTATCTTAAAGTCGCAGCTAATAATATTCTGTTTACAACTGTTGGGATAGTACCAAAGCGGTCCGTCATTTCATCTTTCAGATCGTTCAATTCATCTAGATTTTTAACTGTATAAAGCGATGAATCAAAATTCAATCTATCGAATATTTAAACCGGTGAATGAACCTGTGAAATCATATTCTCCAGGTAGTAGCGAGAGAGAGTCACTAAAATCGAAACTCACCGAACTCAAATCTACACAGATCGAGATACCGCTAATTATTGGTGGTAAAGAAATTTACACCGGGGATTTAGGGAAGTGTATCATACCTCATAACCATCAACATGTATTGGCTGAATACCATAAAGTAGGGAAAAAAGAAGTGGATATGGCGATTGAATCCGGACTCAAGGCATGGATAGAATGGTCAGTTACTCCATTGAAAACCCGTTCAGCTATATTTAAAAAAATGGCTGATCTTCTATCCGGTTCTTATCGGGATCTCCTGAACGCTTCAACCATGTTAAATGTAAGTAAAAATGTATATCAGGCAGAAATCGATTCAGCCTGCGAACTCATAGATTTCTATAATTTCAATCCGTGGTATGCTCAGGAACTGTATAACCAACAACCTATGTATTCCTCAACCGGGATAAATAATCGAATGGAACACCGTCCGCTTGAAGGATTTGTTTTTGCGGTGACGCCATTCAATTTTGTCAGTATTGCAGGGAATCTACCCACTGCTCCTGTCCTCATGGGAAACGTTGTCCTCTGGAAACCTGCATCAAGTGCGGTTTACCCTGCCTATCATTTGATGAAACTTTTTCAGGAAGCAGGATTGCCGGATGGGGTGATTAATTTCATCCCTGGCGCCGGTTCACAAGTGGGTCCGAAAGTGATTGTTCATGAAAGTCTCGCGGGTATTCATTTTACCGGCTCTACGACTGTGTTTCATAGCATGTGGAAGACATTAGGAGAAAATATTGGCCATTACAAATCTTACCCAAGAATTGTTGGAGAAACAGGAGGAAAGGACTTCTGCATTGCCCACGAATCAGCAGAAATTGATACACTTGTTACTGCCATGATCAGAGGTGCTTTTGAGTACCAGGGACAGAAATGCTCTGCCCTCTCCCGTTGTTATATTCCGTCTAACATCTGGGATACCGTAAAAGCAAAATATCTTTCAGAGGTAAACACAATCAAAATGGGGGATGTAGAAGATTTCACCAATTTCATGAATGCTATCATCGATAAGGCAGCTTTTGATACCATTGTGGAATATATCAAATACGCAAAAAATTCACCGGATGCGGAAATCATCACAGGCGGAAACTACGATGACACCGTTGGCTATTTTATTGAACCGACAACCATCCTTACTACCGATCCACATTTCAAAACCATGGAAGAGGAAATATTTGGTCCTGTTCTGACTGTTTATATTTATGATCCCGATGATTGGATTGAAACACTCAAGCTTGTTGACCGGACATCTCCCTATGGATTGACGGGATGTGTCATTGCACAGGATAAAAAAGCGATTAATGAAGCGACCCGAGTCCTGACTCACGCTGCCGGTAATTTTTACATCAACGATAAACCGACAGGCGCCGTTGTGGGACAACAACCATTCGGTGGCAGCCGCGCTTCCGGGACCAACGATAAAGCAGGATCAATATTTAACCTGATACGGTGGGTCTCCCAACGAACCATCAAAGAGAACTTTGATCCTCCAAAAGATTACCGATACCCTTTTATGGGTGAAGAATGATCAAATTTCTTCAAAAAATATTATCGTTTAAACAGACTTTTGGGTTCAGTTAACCCACCCCTTTTCATAACACTCATAAACATAAAAAATTCGATTGTTGAATATTTTATCTATTCTGAAAATTTGAACAAGGAGAAACAATGAACAAGACACGAGTATTAATCATGGGTGCAGCCGGTAGAGACTTTCATAATTTCAATACAGTATACCGAGATGATCCCAATTCCGAAGTGATTGCTTTTACCGCAACGCAAATTCCCAATATTGAAGGTCGAAGATATCCCCCGGAATTGAGCGGTGATTTGTACCCGGAAGGAATCCCCATTTATGATGAAAAAAATCTCTCACAATTGATTTCCAACTTGAACATTGATGATGTGATTTTTTCTTACAGTGACATCTCCCATGTATTTGTCATGCACCAAGCATCTGAAATCCTTAAAAGTGGAGCCAATTTTAAATTACTGGGCAGCGAAAAGACGATGATCAAATCCAGTAAACCGGTTATTGCCATTGGCGCAGTGAGGACAGGTTCAGGCAAAAGCCAGACCACTCGTCGAGTTGCTGAAATATTGAAAGAAGCTGGAAAGCAAGTTGTAGTCATTCGGCATCCCATGCCCTATGGTGACTTGGTCAAACAAAAAGTCCAGCGTTTCGCCAGATTAGACGACTTAAAAACTCACAATTGCACCATTGAAGAAATGGAGGAATATGAACCTCACATCGTGACCGGTTCGGTGGTATATGCGGGAGTAGATTACCAGGCTATCCTTGATGAGGCGGAAAAGGAAGCAGATGTTATTTTATGGGATGGAGGCAATAACGACCTGCCATTTTACAAACCTGATCTGTTCATTGTGGTAGTAGATCCCCATCGTCCCGGACATGAATTAGCTTATTTCCCAGGTGAGTCAAACTTCAGAATGGCAGATGTGATCATTATTAATAAAGTGGATACTGCCGAACCCCATAATGTGGATATTGTAATGGAAAACATACAGCAGACAAATCCAGGAGCGATGATAATAAAAGCCAATTCACCTGTCACACTGGAAGACCATTCCGTGATAGCAGGTAAACGTTGTCTGATCGTGGAAGACGGACCCACTGTTACGCATGGTGAAATGAAATATGGCGCTGGAACCGTAGCAGCCAAGAAATTCGGTGCAAGTGAAATAATAGATCCCAGACCTTGGATCGTCGGCACCATAACAAAAACGTTCGAGAAATACCCTGAAATTGGTATACTACTCCCCGCTATGGGATACGGTGGAAAGCAGATCAAAGACCTGGAACAAACGATCAACGCTGTAGATTGTGATGTGGTGGTTATCGGTACGCCTATCGATCTTCGGAGAATCATTACCATTAATAAACCTTCTGTGAGGGTCATATACAATCTTGAAGAAATCGGAAGTCCTAACTTAAAAGATGCACTAGCTCCATTTACTTCATGAGTCAAAAAAACAAAATTGCTGTAGTGGCATTGGGTGGGAATGCTGTTTCCCCAAAAGGTGAAAAAGACACCATTCCTAACCAATTCAAGCACACACGCGAAAGTCTTTTTGCTGTCAAGCACCTCATAGAATTGGGTTACGATCTTGTGATCACACATGGTAATGGTCCACAAGTAGGAAACGCTCTGCTTCGTACGGAACTGACTGCTGAACAAACCCCGATTCTCCCATTGGGTATATGTGTCGCTGACATTCAGGGAGGCATGGGTTACATGATTCAACAATCTTTGCAAAACCTGTTACGTCAGGAAAACATTCATCGTGAGGTCGTCACAGTAATTACACAAGTGGTAGTGAACAAGGATGATCCGGAAGTGAAAAACCCAACCAAATTCATTGGGCAATATTACGATAAATCAAAGGTAAAACAACTGATGGAGCGGTTTGGGTGGAAAATTCATCAGACATCTTCCGGAGAATGGAGGCGCGTAGTTCCCTCGCCTGTACCAAAATCCATAGTTGAATCTACCGCCATCAAAGACCTGCTAAGCAGTGGAAAGATTGTTATTGCTGCCGGGGGTGGCGGTATTCCAGTCTACTTTTTGGAGAATGAAAATCTGGAAGGATTAGATGCTGTCGTAGATAAAGACCTTGCATCTGCTGTACTCGGTTGCGAAATTGGCGCCCAGGAATTATTTATTCTCACCGATGTGGAAGGCGTCGCCCTCAATTATGGCAGACCGAATGAAACCTGGATAAAAAAATTAGATGTAAATGAGGCTAAGCGATTATATAAAGAAGGTCATTTCCCCCCAGGCTCTATGGGTCCCAAAATTACCGCAGCCATCAATTTTCTTGAATCCGGTGGAGAGTGTGTGATTATTACTTCAATCGAAGCCATCAAAAAAACACTCGCTGGTAAAGGTGGAACAACCATTACAAAATAACCCATGAAAATTCACGAATATCAGGCAAAAGGACTACTCAAAGAGTCGGGGGTTCCCGTTCCCAAGGGGAATCATGCTTTCACTGTGGATGAAGCTGTTGAAGTGGCAAAGAACCTCAAGACTGAAATAATTGTAGTGAAGGCACAGATTCACGCCGGTGGCAGAGGTAAAGGTGGCGGGGTGAAACTTGCCCATAGCTTTGAAGAAGTCAAACAGCATGTTTCAAACATACTCGGGATGACACTCATCACTCATCAAACAGGTCCGGAAGGGAAAGTAGTCCGAAGGTTGCTTATCGAGGAAGGTATTGCAATTGCTACGGAACTTTATGCGGGGATTGTCCTTGACCGGTCAAAAAATCAATATGTGTGTATGGTATCCACAGAAGGGGGAGTTGAAATTGAAAAGGTGGCTGCCCAATCCCCTGAAAAAATAATTAAAGAATGGATCGACCCGGGTTTGGGGCTTACCCATTTTCAAGCGAGGAATCTCGCTTATTCATTAGGATTAGCCGGTGATCAAGCGAAGAACGCATCCAAAACATTTCTTGCCCTCTGGCAGGCTTTTGAAAAAAGTGACTGTTCACTCGCAGAGATTAATCCTCTTGTCGTCACAGAAAGCGGAGATGTATTGGCATTAGATGCAAAGATGAACTTCGATGATAATGCAC
Source organism: Fidelibacterota bacterium (assembly GCA_022562455.1). GTDB lineage: Bacteria > Fidelibacterota > Marinisomatia > Marinisomatales > SCKK01 > SCKK01. The sequence goes on from JADFPG010000031.1 coordinate 6,303, forward strand.
TCTACCGCCAACCCCATATAAATGAGATGCGAGACCTGTCAGAAGAACTTGAGAGCGAAATAGAAGCCTCAAAGCACAAACTGAACTACATTAAGTTAGATGGAAACGTGGGTTGTATGGTGAATGGTGCCGGTCTGGCGATGGCTACGATGGATATTATCAAGCTGTCGGGTGGTGAGCCTGCAAACTTCCTCGATGTGGGTGGAGTTGCAAGCGCGGAAACCGTAGCCCGGGGTTTCCAAATAATTCTAAGTGATCCGGCTGTGCAGTCAATCCTCATCAATATTTTTGGGGGTATCGTAAGATGCGACAGGGTGGCACAAGGTGTTATCGACGCCCTCAGCCAGATGGATGTGGAGGTTCCGGTTGTCATTCGCTTAGAAGGGACCAATGCAAAAGAAGCAGCCAACCTGTTAGAAAACGCAGACTTAGACTTTATCGTTGCTACAAGTCTAAAGGATGGCGCGGAGAAGGCTGTTAAAGCTGCTATTGGCGTAAAATCATGAGCATCTTAGTTGACGGAAACACGAGAGTTGTAGTCCAGGGAATCACCGGGAAAGAAGGGTCTTTCCATACCTCACAAATGATTGAATACAATACCAATATTGTTGCAGGTGTCACCCCGGGGAAAGGTGGACAAAAATTCTTGAACATTCCGATTTTCAATACGGTAAAGGAAGCAAAAAAAAGAACGGATGCAAACACATCAGTCATTTTTGTTCCTCCCCCCTTCGCGGCAGATGCCATTATGGAAGCTGCTGCTTCAGGATTGAGGCTTGTGGTTTGTATAACGGAAGGTGTTCCTGCTTCTGATATGGTAAAAGTGAAAAATTTCTTGAACGGCACAAATACAACCCTTGTTGGGCCAAACTGTCCCGGTGTTATCACCCCAGAAAAAGGGAAGATTGGCATTATGCCCGGATTTATTCACTCACCAGGGAACATCGGAGTGATATCCAGAAGCGGAACACTCACATACGAAGCCGTCGATCAATTAACGAAACAGGGATTAGGACAGTCAACGTGTATTGGGATCGGTGGTGATCCGGTAATTGGCAGTAACTTTGTCGATCTACTGTCGCTATTTGCCCATGATGATGGAACAGATGGAGTTGTCCTCATTGGTGAAATTGGCGGGACAGCCGAAGAAGAAGCAGCCGAGTGGGTTGTAAACAATCATTTCACAAAACCGATTGTAGCATTTATAGCGGGTCAGACAGCGCCTCCCGGACGGCGAATGGGGCATGCCGGCGCTATCATAGCCGGTGGAAAAGGAACTGCTGAAGAAAAAATGAAAGCTCTGAAAAAAGCGGGTATAACCGTTGTAGATAGTCCTTCGGAAATTGGTACCACAATGAAAGACATTATTGATAAAAGGAATTCCGATTGAGTAATAGAACACTGGCAATCATAAAACCTGATGCGATACAAAACAGATTAACTGGGAAAATAATTGACCATATTCTTGATAACGGATTTGATATTATTGCTATGAAAAAAATTCATCTATCCGTTGCTGAAGCAAAAGAATTTTATGCGATTCACAAGGAAAAACCGTTTTATTCGGACTTGGTCAGCTTTATGACATCGGGTCCATGTGTTGTGCTGACACTACAAAAAGAAGAAGCTGTGGAGGCATGGCGAAATACTATCGGTGCAACCGATCCTGCTGAGGCATCTCCCGGTACTATCAGAAATTTGTATGCAGATACCGTTCAAAATAATGCTGTCCATGGTTCAGACTCGGATGAAAACGCTATAAAAGAAATTGCATTTTTCTTCTCCATTAACGAAATTCTAATGAATTGATTAGTATTATTTTTACATGTTAAAACAAGTGGTACAATTCGGGTTGATTCTTATTGTGGTATCCTTTTATTTTTCATGCGAGAAAACTGATGTACACACAGGGTCTGTTGGAAATTATTTTGTCATTAAAGCAAAGGCGCCTATGGGGATTGAAAAACCGACATTCGATTGGATAATCCTTGGTGTACCTCAATCAAGTCAGCTCGGATATTCCGATTTAATCCTCGAGGAAGGGAAAAGCCGTATGACTTTCTCAGCCGATGAACACGGCGAGTATCTTTTTGAACTGGTAATTTATGATTCGGTGGGCGATGAAATTGCATCACAGAAATATTTGTTCAAGATTGATAAACCTGAATATGCGGATATAGATATACAGGTTGCCGAAAAAGGTACTACTCCAGCAGAAATAGATACCGAACAGATTACCAAAACGGGAATCCAACCGGATACTTTAGAACCAGAAACTGTAGTTGTAGTTTCGAAAGAAATGGTTGAAGAAGAGTACATTGAATATGCTCTTCTCACTGAAGAAGAAGCGACACCTGAAGAAAAAGATGAGGTACCCACAAAGATCTCCACGGAAGCACAACAAGCTCCGCCTGTAATCAGTCAACCACCTGCATATGATCGCTATACAATTCAAGTATCCTCCTGGGATAATCCGTATGATGCAAAAAGAGAAATGAACAAATTAGTAGAATTGGGTTTTGATGCTTATATTCAAAGAGTATACTTTTCAGAGTTAGATGAGTTGTGGTATCGGATACGGATTGGAGCATTTGAAAAATATTCTGCTGCCGATAAAGCAGCCAAACAAATCTCAGGTATTATTCAAAAAACAACCTGGGTAGATAACGTTCGCCTGGAATATTAAATAAGGAGGGTAATTAAATGGGACCTATGAATCTACACTTTGATGTTCGGGATATCTTTCGAGCGCCTCGTCTTGCGTTGGGTGGTAAAAAGATATGGATTATGCTCATTGCCAACTTAGTGGGTTATACTGGTTACTGGCTTTTGACCTATGCTTCTTTATTAGCTGCTGGAATATCGTTTAATCAAGCATGGTCGAAATACGGGCTGTACCCTTGTTTGTTTGGAAACGAAGTAACATATATTCCCGCCTGGATACTTTATGTGTTGGGGAGCATAATTTGGCTTATTATGCTTGTTTTAGGATCAACCGCTGTAGCAAGAGTCACTTACAAACAACTGAAAGGAGATGAATTCTATTCGTCAGGAGATGCGTGGAAATTTGTTAAAAAACATTGGCACGCTCCCGTATTCACTCATCTGTCGATCGCATTGATTGTACTCTTTTTTGTGGTAATGGCAGCAGTGTTCGCTCTGATTGGAAAAATTCCATACTTAGGAGAACTGTTTTTCGCTATTCCTTATTTGTTATGGTTCTTTGGTTCGGTTTTCGTAGCATACACATTAGTCGTCCTGGTTATTTCAGTTTTCTTTACACATGCCATTGTGGGAACTCTCGAAGAAGATACTATGGGAGCGGTTTTCCAGAATTTTTCCATAACATGGTCTCAACCTTGGCGTATCATTTTATACCTGACAATCATATTTGGTTTGATGTATGCAGGTCTATTGATTTTTGGGTGGTTTATGGGAGCTGGATATGAGTTAGTAAACATTGTGTACGGTCACAAATGGTTGATGGGAGATAAACTTGCAAATATGGTTGGATGGGCAACAAATATTGTCATTGGTCCAAATTCTCCAATTGCATGGGGTTTAGGATGTTATTCGGGTGGAATTTGCAGCATTAATGTTCCAATTGTGGCTTCTCCTCTCGGACCTATGGAATATATCGGCGGTACATTTATTGCTGTCTTTCTTTTCTTAATTATCGGGACGGTGATTTCCTATGCATTTGTGATTGAGGCAGTTGGTGAAACCATCGCTTTGGTTATCTTTAAGAAAAAATCTGATGACGAAAATTTACTCGAACGGAAAGATGAAGAGGAATTGGAAGCAGAAACAGACGAGACAGATTGGACTGAGCCTGTAGAAGATGACAAAAATGAAAAAGGGGATAGTGATTCTGAGGAATCTGATGAAGAAGGAAAGGATGAAGCAACTTCTGAACCTGAATAATTCGTCAGCAGTTAATAAATGTGTATAAATTAAAAAATAGATAAAGATAGGAAAATATTGCTGATGAATTATTCACCGAAGGCCGACAAAGTCGGGGTTAATCCCGACACCGACGAGTCGGTGTCGGCCCGAAGGGTGATTAATTCATGTCTCATGAATTAATCAGGTGAAGAATAAAGTCGGATTTAATTGTGGTACCCAAAAAAGGGCTGTTAATCAGTCCTTTTTTGGGTTGAGTAATATATTTCGCTATTGCCAAAAAAACTCTTGTCTGTTTTACGTAAACTTTCCATGACTGCATCTCTACGGAGTATTATTATTACTCAAGTTTCGCATACACTAAGTAGTTGATTATTTATTTGATTACAAGAGGTATTATGTCAGAATGAGGTGTAGGGTATAGGGTATATGGTAGGTATCCATGATCAGACTATTGAGACATCCTATTTCTGAAAAATTCATATTATGTGTCCGAGAGATTGGAGGCTAAGTATAACAGTTTCAATTAGAACCACTTTCCCCTTATACCTTATACCCTTCAACATACCTGCCCGATCTGGCGTCCAGTCAGGCGGGGAAATCGTAATGAAATGTACCTGCGAAACATGATTTATTATTGCGAACACCGAAGGCTTGACAGGCATTTTTTCGACATGTGAGAATATTTTTTGATTGTGTATCCAGACCTTGACTATGAATTACCAATAAGGGTAATTTTGTAAGTTTATATGAAGCTTAAATTAACAGATTTAGTTAATAGCCAGGGTACACTTGAATTTAATTTTTCGGTGGGAGATATTTCTTTGGAAGAAATAAACCCCGTCACAATAGGTATCCAATTAAAGCTCAACATACAACAATCTGGACCGAATTTTAAAATTACCGGGACAGCAAACCTGATTTTAACAGAAATGTGTGATCGTTGTTTAGATAACTATAAATTAGACATTAAAGCTCCTTTTTCCATTTTTGTTACAACCCAAAAATCCCTGAAACCCGGCTTTTCTGAATCAGACGTTATTTTATTGGAAACTAACCAACGTGACTTTAATCTTGGTCCGACGGTTCATGATGCAATACTTTTAGAAAGATCGATTAAAAATTTGTGTAAGGAAGATTGCCTCGGTTTATGTTCGAACTGTGGAGTTAACCTAAATAATGGTTATTGTAACTGTGCAAGTAAGAAAATAGACGAAAAGTGGGCGTCTTTAATAGAGATTAACTTTTCACATTCAGAGTAAAATATGGCATTACCAAAACGAAAAATATCAAAAGCAAGGGGAAGAAAAAAACGAACTCATTGGAAAGCAAAAATACCTAATACAATAGTTTGTCCCCAATGCAATCAGCATAAACTGCCTCATCGAGCATGTCCAAACTGCGGTTATTATAGAGGTCGTCCTGTTATTACCCCCTCAGGATCGTAATAAACTTGTATGAAAATTGCTGTTGACGCCATGGGCGGTGATTTCGCCCCTGCTACCATAATCGATGGCGCTATACGCGCTCTCCAAGAAGAAAACGATATGAGCGTGTACCTTCTCGGGGATGCAATTCAGATAAAAAAAGAACTAAAAAAAATTAACTATAATTGGCCAAATCTAACCATCATTCCCACCACCGAGATTGTTCACATGGAAGACACACCTTCACAAGTATTTAAAAAAAAGCCGGATTCTTCCATAGTGGTAGGTATTCGGATGATCAAAGAAGGCAGATGTGATGCATTTGTCAGTGCCGGTAGTACAGGAGCGATTTTATCAACTGCTCTTTTACTGTTAGGAAGAATAAAAGGGGTTCTAAGGCCCGCATTAGGAGTTTTCTTTCCGGTGAAACCTACAGGAATCCTGCTTTGTGATGTGGGTGCAAATGTGGATGTAAAGCCCGATCATTTGCTTCAATTTGCAATAATGGCTTCAGAATACATGAAACATATTCAGGGGGTTAAAAATCCAATTGTGGGTCTTCTTAATATTGGCATTGAACCCAACAAAGGTCAGGATGTTTATATAAAAGCACACCAACTTCTTACTGATAATTTACCATCATTTATTGGGAATATTGAAGCCCGGTATCTACTTGATGGTAAAGCAGATGTCATCATATGCGATGGATTTATCGGAAATATCTTGGTAAAATTTGCAGAAGGGTGGATAAATCACGTGAATTATGAGATATTACGTGAGTTGATGAAAAAAACCAGTTTAGAGTCTGACAGAACGCTCATAACCAATATTTTCTCAGAAGTTATACGAGAATATGATTATGAGGAATATGGTGGAGTTCCATTACTGGGAGTTAACGGTGTCTGTATTATTTGCCATGGCAGTTCGGGTCCGCGAGCTATTAAAAATGCGATCCTGGCTGCTAAAAAGTCGGTAGAAGAAAGTCTGGTAGACTCCATCCGTGATGATATTTCTTTCAATTTGACTGCGACAGAAACACTCCTTTGAAATTTAAGTTATGAGAGCAACCATCACAGCGACTTCCCGTTTTTTACCTGAAAAAGTGTTGACAAACTCTGATCTGGAGAAATTAGTCGATACAACGAGTGAGTGGATACTTTCAAGAACCGGAATCTCTGAAAGAAGGATTGTGGAAAACGGGGAAGTTACCTCTCACATGGGAACCAAAGTCTCTTTGGAACTCCTGGAAAAAACGGGTATAGATCCAAGTGAAATTGATGTTATTATTGTGGGTACCATAACCCCGGATATGATTTTCCCTTCCACGGCTTGCCTGATTCAAAATAAAATAAAGGCAGTGAATGCCTGGGGTTTTGATTTGTCGGCAGCTTGTTCCGGATTCTTATTTGCTTTGGAAGCCGGAGCAAAAATGATTGAATCCGGGGCTTACAAAAAGATAATAGTCATCGGGGCAGAAACTATGAGCTCCATCCTTAATTACGAAGACAGAAATACATGTATTTTGTTTGGAGATGGTGCAGGAGGCGTCATGCTGGAACCTGCGAAAGGGGATGAAGGAATCATCGATTCGCTGCTTTATTCAGACGGAAGTGGAGGCGACTTCTTAAAGATGGAAGCTGGAGGAAGCTTACATCCAGCCTCCATCGATACGGTTGAAAAGAGAATGCACTTTCTCCAGCAGAACGGTAGAAAAGTTTATAAGTTTGCTGTAAAGGGGATGGCTGAATCTTCACAAGCCGTTCTTCAAAGAAACAATCTTAGTGGAAAAGATCTCAGTCTGTTCATTCCTCATCAAGCCAATCGCAGAATTATCGAGGCAAGTGCAGAACGCCTCGGACTTAGACAGGATCAAATTCTCATTAATATTGACCGGTATGCAAATACCACAGCGGGCACAATCCCAATAGGAATCAGTGATGCCGTTGATTCAGGACGGTTGAAGCAGGGGGATTATGTGATTCTGACCGCTTTTGGTGCAGGATTTACCTGGGGAAGTATCCTTGTCCGTTGGGGAAACTGTAAATGAGTCTTGGGTTTCTTTTCCCCGGACAGGGATCTCAGAGGGTGGGTATGGGGAGAGATCTCTACGAAAATTCTGAAATTGGTCGCAGGTTTTATGAAGCTGCCAATGAGATCATGGGAATCAATCTTGCCCGCTTATCTTTCGAAGGACCCAGTGAAGAATTAAAAAGGACGGAATATACCCAACCATCTATTTTTGTCGTAAGTATCATACTTTCCGAGATGTTGATGGATTCCGGTACTTACCCGGTTTTGGCTGCTGGACATAGTTTAGGAGAATATACTGCATTAACCGCTGCCGGTGTTTTTTCCTTTGAAGATGGACTGACCCTTGTAAAACTCAGGGGAGAAAGTATGCAAAAAGCAGGAGAAGAAAATCAAGGTACCATGGCAGCGATTCTGGGTCTCGATTCAAAAATGTTAGAAGAGATTTGTGAAGAATGTTCAAACTTCGGAATTGTTACGCCTGCTAATTTTAATTCTCAAATTCAAATAGTAATTTCAGGGGAAATAGATGCTGTAAAAAAGGCAATGGAATTAGCAAAAGAACGGGGTGCACGAAAAACAATAGCGTTGAACGTTAGCGGTGCGTTTCATTCTTCTCTAATGACATCCGCAAAAGAAAGAATCAAGGAAACTCTAAATACTATTCAAATGAATGAACCAAAATTCCCAGTTGTTATGAATGTAACTGCTGAAGAGACAACAGACTTAGAAATTATCCGGAAAAACCTGATAGATCAGATGGACAATCCGGTTCGGTGGATCGAGATAATCAAAATCATGAAACAAGCAGGGATATCGCATTTTATGGAAGTGGGTCCGGGAAGAGTCTTACAAGGACTCAACAAAAGAATTGATCAATCTCTGGTTACAGAAGGGATTTCATCCTTCAATCAAATTTTTGAAGTTGCACATACCTGAAAAAATGCAAAAAGTTGCCTTTGTTACTGGTGCTTCCAGAGGGATAGGAAAAGCAATTGCACTACTTTTTGGCAGAGAAGGCTATACTGTAGTTTGCGCCAGCCGAACACTAAATGACTTACAAAAAGTTGTCCAAAGGATCACTGATTTGGGTGGTGAGGCTTTGGCAATCGAATTAGACGTTTCTATTTTATTTGATTTTCAATCTTGTGTTAAAAAAGTAGTAGAAAAATATGGTAAGATTGATGTCCTGATCAACAATGCAGGGGTAGTTCGAGACAAATTATTATTAAGAATGAGTGAAAATGATTGGGACACCGTTTTAAATATCAACCTGAAAGGATGTTTCAACGGCATAAAAGCAGTGACACCCGGTATGATGAAAAATCGATATGGACGGATAATTAATATCACTTCCGTTGTGGGTATTACCGGCAATGCAGGACAGGCTAACTATGCATCCTCGAAGGCGGGTATTATTGGTTTAACAAAATCTGTGGCGAAAGAGCTTGCATCCCGAAACATAACTGTTAATGCTGTAGCCCCGGGATATATAGACACAGATATGACGGACAATCTTTCAGATAAAGTCAGAGAAGAACTTATCAATCAAATCCCGCTTAGGAGAATCGGAACTCCCGAAGATGTGGCTCTAACAGTAAAATTTTTAACTGAAAATGGAGCCAACTATATTACGGGACAGACAATCTCTGTTAACGGCGGTTTATACATGTAAATAGAAGGAGGATAACAATGTCTAGTTTTGATCGCGTAAAAGATGTCATCATGGACAAATTAGGTGTGGAAGAGAGTAAAATCACACTGGAAGCTTCATTTGTTGACGATTTAGGTGCCGATTCCCTTGATACGGTAGAACTTATCATGCAGTTAGAAGAGGAATTCGGAATTGAAATACCAGATGAGGACGCCGAAAATATGACTACTGTAGGGATGGCGGTTGATTATATCGATTCCCATGCCGAGTAACTGACGTGAAACGACGAGTAGTAGTTACCGGCATGGGGGTTGTCTCCCCTGTCGGTAATGGGGTTGAATCATACTGGAATTCACTCATTGCAGGCGAAAGTGGTATCCGCCCTGTCACTAAATTTGATACCACTGACTGTCCTGTAAAGTTTGGTGGTGAAGTAAAGAATTTTGATCCTTTAGAATTCCTGGATAAAAAAGAGCTGAACCGGCTGGATGATTTTTCCGTATTCGCCCTTGCCGCCGCTGATGAAGCCATTAAGGATGCAGGACTTGAGGATGGAATTCCGGACATGGACAGATTCGGTGTCATCGTAGGTTCCGGTATAGGTGGTATTGGTACCATGGAAAAACAGCATACTCGTCTTTTGAACAGAGGTAGTCGGGCTGTATCCCCTTTCTTTGTTCCTATGATGATTTCCGATATCGCTGCGGGTCATATCTCAATCAAATGGGGATTGAAAGGTCCGAACTATTGTGTTGTTTCTGCCTGTGCCACCGGTACGCATGCCCTGGGCGATGCCATGAGGTTAATTCAATATGGAGATGCCGATATCATCATTGCAGGCGGAACAGAGGCAACGATTACCCCTATATCTTTCGCTGGATTTGCAAGTATGAGAGCGCTCTCCCGTAGAAATGATGAACCGGAACGTGCATCTCGACCTTTTGATGCAGACAGAGACGGGTTTGTTATGGGTGAAGGAGCCGGACTTCTTATATTGGAAGAGATAGAACATGCTATTTCCAGAGGTGCAAATATCTATGCTGAAATATCCGGTTATGGTGCAACTGCTGACGCTTTCCACGTTACTGCACCTGCCCCAGGTGGAGAAGGAGCATATAGAGCCATGATAAGGGCTATAAAGGATGCGGGAGTTCATCCAAATGATGTGGACTATATTAATGCTCATGGAACTTCCACGCCATTTAACGACAAAAATGAAACAATTGCCATCAAAGATGTCTTTGGCGACCACGCCTATGAATTAAACGTAAGTTCCACAAAGTCTATGACAGGACATCTACTCGGAGCGAGTGGGGGAATTGAAGCCATTGCTTGTATTAAATCCATAACAGATGGTATTATCCCTCCAACTATCAACTATGAGACTCCGGACCCTGAATGTGATTTAAATTATACACCTAATAGTGCTGTAAAAAAGGAAGTCAATATTGCCCTCTCTAACACATTCGGATTTGGGGGTCATAACGGAGTTCTGTTGATGAAGCGTTTCGAAAAATGACAAATTACCAGTTCATCAGGAGCTTAAAATGGCGTCTCTTCAGAAACGCCAATAAATTAACCCAATTACAAAAAAAGTTGGGTTATTTTTTTTCGAATCAAGATTATCTTATTCAGGCACTGACCCACAAGTCAATGTATCAATTATCCAGTAAAAACTATGAACGGTTGGAGTTTTTAGGTGACGCCATTATTGACTATATCATTTCAGAAAAATTAATTAAAGAATTCCCTGAGGGAGACGAAGGTTTGTTAACAAACAGGAGATCTTCACTTGTACGAAAATCCTTCCTGGCAAAAATGGGAGGGTTACTGAATCTCCTTGATTACCTGATTGCCAAACCATCTGTTGATTATAGTCAGACAAAAGTGGCTGAAAACCAATTGGAGAATATTTTTGAAGCTCTAATGGGTGGCATTTATCTGGATGGTGGCATAAAAGCATGTAAACGTCTTATTGACAATACCATTTGGGCTTACAGGCGGGAAGCTTGGAAAAAAATTAACTATAAAGGATTATTAATAGAATATTGTCATTCTAAACAATTAGCATCACCTAAGTTTCTTGTGATTAATACAACAGGCCCTGATCATGAAAAATTGTATGAAATATCTGTACAGATTGGAAAGAAAAAATTTCCACCGGGAATTGGTGAAGATAAAAAAACCGCTGAACAGGCAGCGGCACAGTTGACTATTGACAGCTTGGTAGAAAAGTAATTACTACTTTTTACCCTCTATTTGTTGGATCTTATCCCGTAAATCAGCTGCCATTTCGTACTCTTCTTGTTCTATTGCTTGTTCCAGTTTTTCCTGAAGTAATTTTTTCGAATTCTCAAACCCATGCCTGAATTCCTCAAAGCTGACATCGGATTGAGGTTCTTCAATAAAACCAGCTTCTGCCATGACCGGTTCTGCAACATATATGGGAGCGCTCATTCTTAAAGCAATTGCAACGGCGTCACTTGGTCTTGAATCAATTTTTTGCCCTGTGAGTTGGTCAGAACCAATCCTAATTTCTGCGTAAAAAGTACCCTCTAACAATTCAGTAATAACCACTTCTCTTACATCCACATTTGTGGCTTCTAAAATGTCACAAACAAGATCATGAGTCATGGGTCGTGGAGTCTCAATACTCTCCAGAGCCAATGCGATCGCTTGAGCCTCATAGGAGCCAACGATAACAGGTATCTTTCTTCCCTGACCGCCAACCTCCTGAAGGAGTACAGCATACCCCTTGCTTGGCGGATAAAAGGAAATCTTTGTTACTTCAACGAGAATCATAATAAGAGATTATTTAGGCTTGTAATTAATTTAGTATTGGCTGTCACAGTTTGCAACCCTCTTTCACTATTTTTTATAATATTAATTTGTGAAAGCCCGGATTTAAGTTCTGTGATCTTGGTCACTGGAGTTGGGTCTGTATTATTCAAAATGGCAACCCAATAACTCACCCAATCCCCTAAATATACGAAATAAAACAATCGTTCATACTCGGACTCTCCCTTAGACGTAACTTCAATCTGGATATTTACCAATGTATCAATTAGATCCTTTGTCAGTTTTTGTCTAAGTTGAATTCTTAGATGGTCTTCCTTATCCTTTAGCCAGATAACACTAATATTTTTCAGAAGATTTTTATTATTCTCATATCCCACAATTTCGTTATGATTCATTTCAGGCAACTCGTTATTGAATGCAAGAATTTTCCCGTTTTCTTCCAACTGTGATCTCCATCTCTTGGTGATAACTTCTGTATCATCCGCAACACCATAAATCACCGGAACTGTTTTGAAAATACTTTTTGCTATTCTGAACGGTTCTGATTTTTCACCAGTCTTGCAAAAACTATCTCGCCATATTGATAAATGATTAACGACTGATTCAATCTCTATTGTGACATCAGATTTGAGAAGCATGAGATTTTTAAGAAGATATAAGATGGGAATAGTAATAAACCCCAGTGATGCTCGGGGTGGGAACCCACCAGGGATTTGAATAAACTCTGATTCAATTTGAACGATTCTTTCTTTTAATCTCCCACCGGAAGAAATCCCTACAATCATGCTTTTACGGATAATAGCATCTTCCAGCATTGAGAGGGTCTCTTCCGTATTGCCTGAATAGCTGAAACAGATAACCAATGATCTTTCATTAGCCCAATGTGGCAGTGAATAATTCCGACACACATATGTGGGGAATGGACATTCACGAGAGATTAAACGTTTTATTACCTCGCCCCCAATTGCTGATCCTCCCATCCCACAAAAAATAATTGAATTAATGTTTGTGTAATTTCCTGTTACCTCAATTCGTTTCCCTATTTCCATTGCTTGTTGAAGTTGTTCTGGAAATTTGTAGATGATCTCGAACATGTCGGAAAGGTCAATTTTTCTGATTGATTTATCCATGGTTATTGCATTCAGTAATTATCAATTTTTACGGGACATGATCAAATTAACAAAATGAAGGAGATTATCACCATCACTATTAATCTTTTCCAGACATAATTTCGCCTGAGATACAAGTTTGTTGATATCTTTTTTTGCACTTCCCACAATGCCTGTATCAGTATAATATTTTCTAAGCTTTGGGAGTACATCTTGTTCCATATTTTGGTCTGAAACATCCTCCATCAACTGATTCCAAGCACTGTGGTTACTTTTAATCGCTTTACATGTTAAATATGTTTTTTTTGAAGTTAGCACATCACTTCCAAGACTTTTCCCCATCTTTTTGGAAGTAGAAAAAATTTCCAGTAGGTCATCCTGAATCTGAAATGCCTGACCAATAAACCTGCCGAACTTCGATAGTTCAGCAATTATTTCACTTGTTGCACTTCCCACTATACTTCCTAATTGACAGCATAAGGAAATTAATGCCCCGGTTTTCAGACTGACCATATTCAAATATTCATCAAGGGAAACCACATTAATTTCTTCAAAAGCTTTATCAAGGGCTTGACCTTCACAGAGCTTAATGGTGGCCTCATTAAAAATTCTGATACAATCCAGAGAATATTTCCCCAGTTTTGTCAATTCCAGATGTGCAAGAGCGAATAAAGCGTCACCAGCAAGAATGGCTGCAGATTCATCCCATTTCATGTGGACTGTAGGTAGTCCATGGCGAACATCGTCTCTGTCCATAATATCATCATGAACCAGTGAGAAATTATGCAATATCTCGACCGCCAGAGCAGCGGGCATTGCGGTTTTTTGGGGCGTTCCAAATGACTTAGCAACCAACAAAACTAAAATTGGTCGTAGCCTTTTCCCTTTCCCGCTGAATACGTACCTGACAGGGTCATACAGATACGCAGGTTCATGATTATCCAATAGAGACAACAGTTCATTATCAATAACAGACCGGTAATCATTTAATCTCTGTAAAAAAGAATCAGGTATCATCGGGAATTCTAACATCTCCATATTCTTTTAATTTATTCAGTACGAGTGACTTTATTTCTTCCAAACTTTCAGGATTTTCCGCTTCGAACCGGCAAACAATGACAGGCTGAGTATTTGAGGCACGAACCAGACCCCATCCATCATTAAATTTTATCCTGACTCCATCAATATCAAGACAGTCGTAGTTTTTCTTAAAATAATCGGCTGCACTCTTGGCAATCTTAAATTTTTCCTCATCGTTCACACATTCCATACGCAATTCCGGAGTTGAGTAATATTGAGGTAACGCCGCAATCAGGTCCGACAATTTTTTATTTTGATTGGAAAGCATTTGAACAAACCGAGCAGAAACATAAATAGCATCATCATATCCGAAATAATCATCTGCAAAAAAGAGGTGACCACTCATCTCACCCCCAAATTTACATCCTAACTCTTTCATTTTTTGTTTAATCAGTGAATGACCTGTTTTCCAAATAACCGGTTTTCCGCCTAAACGGATGATTTCATCTTCCAAAGCTTGAGAACACTTGACATCAAAAAGGATTTCATCCCCTTGTTTAACGATTTCAGGCAAAAATAGTGACATGATGGTGTCAGCCCACACAATGTTTCCTAAATCATCAACCACCCCAATTCGGTCTGCATCTCCGTCATAAGCAATTCCCACATCATATTGACCATCTTTTACAGTCCGGACCAGGTCTTTTATATTTTCAGAAACAGTGGGGTCGGGATGATGATTGGGAAAACGACCATCTACTTCACAATATAGCTCGGTGAGGTCAACCTGTAGCGCCTTGAATATTTGTGGCGCTGCAAGGCATGCCGCAGCATTCCCACAATCCATCGCTACTTTCATTTTTCTGCCAAAACTGATCTTTTCAATAATCATCGAAATATATTCTTCTAACAGTTTGTATCTGACCTCAGTCCCTTCTCCCCGTTCGAAATCGTCATTCACTAACAAATTTTTAATTTCCTGGATCTGCTTCCCGTATACAGCTGCTTTTTGAAAGGACAATTTAAACCCGTTCATTTCAGGGGGATTATGGCTTCCTGTAATTTGAACCGCCCCGGCGACATCGAGTTTAAACATGCTGTAATAATTAACCGGTGTAGGAATAATACCGATGTTGATAATATCTACTCCAGTTTCCAATACTCCATTTTTAAATACATGTATTAAATCGGGAGTCGACAGCCGCACATCGCCACTAATGGTAATTTCCTTTCCTCCCTGTCGTCTTACAAATGTTCCAAATCCTCTGCCTAAAGCTTGAACAAAGTCCGGAGGAAAATCATTTGCCACAACTCCTCGAATGTCGTATTCCCTGAATATGTATGGATTGATCTTCATTTTTTATCCTTTCCGCAGGATCCTGTGGGTAATTCTCCTCTGTTTTTTTGAATGATCATCTATTTTACTGCATCGTCGTCTCGCCTGCCGTCAGGCAGGGAATTTCAATGTTATTTCTCGCAAAGACGCCAAGAACGCAAAGAGAATATTTATGACAAAAAAAGAAATTGCAAAGATATTAGTTAATATATTTTTGTCCGCAGGATCCTTCGAACAAGAATAGTTAATATTTTATCGTTCTTGGCGTCCTTTGCGTCTTTGCGAGAGACATTTTTTAATCAATTTGCGTAGAAATGTTCTAGAATCCATTAGTTTCAAATCAAATGGTTAATTTCCCAAGGATAACGGCTTTTTTAGCGCCGGTTACAAACGGAATATTTGCCGGTATCCCTTTTAAATAGGCAGCAGCAAGTATTGCAAATCCCAAAGCCTCTTTAATATCGGGATCTACTCCCACTTCATTTGATGAGATTACTCGAATAGAGCTAAATTCCTTCTGCAGCATTTTCATGACTGTCTGATTGTGAACTCCGCCTCCACTAATAATGATCTGTGAAACCGTTTTGAAATCCGTATACTGCCGACAATTTACCACGATGGAACGAGCAGTAAAAAGGGATAATGTGGCGAATAAGTTTTCCATGTCCCATTGAGAATAGTTGGGGATGTTTTTCTGTATCCAGCTTTCTCCGAAATAATCCCTTCCAGTTGATTTTGGAGGTTTTTTCATGATAAAAGGATCTTTCAGCCAATTTGAAACAGATTCCTCATTCGGCTTACCATTTAAGCCCATTGGAGAACTTTCAAACCCATCGAATCCAAGCAAATGACGTGCTTCATCAATGAGCGCCATACCCGGACCGGTATCAAAGCCAATCACCGGTGAATCACTATGGCGAGGTGGTAAAAAAGTGATATTTGCAACACCCCCCAGGTTTATGGCAATGATGCTGTCTTCCTCCTGTTGAAATAGGCATTGATCCACAAAAGGGATGAGCGGTGCGCCGGTTCCCCCAACTGAAATATCCCGGGCACGAAAATCGGAGATCACGGGAACCCCCAGGGTTTCGGCCAAAAAGGAAGGCTCTCCAATCTGAAGTGTCGCTTCACCGCTGATATGGTGGATAGTCTGACCGTGCATTCCAACAGCGTCAATTTTATCAATTCCAAATTCCGATAAAAATCTCGCTGTTTGCTCTGCGTAATACCGTCCTAATTGATAATGAGTTTCACAAACAATCTCAGTCGGTCCTGATAGGCAAGTCCTGATACTTTCTTTGATTTCCGGGTGGAAGGAGACGGTTTGTGAATCCAATACTCGTGTTTGAAACGAATGTTTGTCCAAAGGATCCTGCGGAGAATAATCAACATCAGCAAGACAAATATCGAGTCCATCCATGGACGTTCCGGACATTAACCCCACGATTCTGAGGGGATTTTTTATTGATAGTTGATGTAATTTAGTGTATAGGAATTTCTTCATAAGAGTTCCTACAGAACAATGTTTATCGGCGACATTCTTGAAACGTGATGCGTGATACGTGATATGTGATACATGATTCGCTTGCCCTCCGCCAGCTGGCGGAAAGGAGCGTACCGGGGTGATACGTGAACACTTGAATACTGATCCTTGGTTCTTGTTTCTTAGTGACTGGTTACTGGTAACTGGTCACTGGTTATTAGTACTACCACTCCACCACTCACCAGCTACCACTCACAACTTCCTCAGCCTTATCCCGAAGCTTCGGGACTTAGCCTTTTCAATTAATTCGCGCAGCTATGTTCTTCAAGATTCTCGATAACCGGTCTGAGAAAACCATTGTGTTCTGCAAGTATTTCCTTTGCCCTGTTAAAGTCACAATTTTTAAGACACATAACGACCGCAGTTTTTACTTCCTTATTAGCTTGAAATAATAATTTTTTTGCACTTTCTCGGTCGATGGAAGTCAACTTCATAATTATTCGAGTTCCTCTATCGACGAGCTTCTCATTCACCGCTTTCAAATCGACCATAAGATTCCCATAAACTTTACCCAATTGAACCATGGTAGCAGTGGATATCATATTGAGAACCATTTTTGTTGCAGTACCTGACTTCATACGGGTTGAACCGGTGATAACTTCCTGTCCCACATCAATTGCAATCAGAACATCGACCTCAATGGGAATCAGGGGTGATGGATTGCATATTAAAAAGACCGTTTTACAGCCAATCTCCTTCCCATACTCTAACGCCCGAATTACATACTGGGTGGTGCTGCTACTGGCGATTCCAATGATAATGTCCCCTTTTTTAATTCCGGCATTATTTAAGTCCGCAACAGCATTTTCAGGTATATCTTCTGCTCCTTCGATTGACCTTCTTAAGGCATCTTCACCCCCTGCGATGATACCATTGAACATTTCCGGTGGTGCTGAAAAAGTTGGGGGACACTCTGCGGCATCAAGCACGCCCAATCTCCCACTGGTACCTGCGCCAATGTAAAAAATGCGGCCACTATTTTTAATGGACTCCACAGTCATTCTGACCACTTTTCGGATTTCGGGAAGAAGCCTGCCAACTGCTTCCGCAACTATTTTGTCTTCTTCATTGATAACCTGGAGCACCTCAGAAACGGAACGAGTGTCTAAATCCATGGATCGAACATTTTGCTGTTCGGTTGATAAAATTCCTCTATCTATCGATTTGTTCATATAATCCTTTCGAATAACTTCCACCCATTCAAGTGATAACCTTTAGCATTGTAAAGTTAATAAATAATATTACAGTTTGTGTACCAGATTACCTCACAAAATGTATATATTTGAGAATAAGAATGCTATCATTTAATAGGTAGGATGGTGACTGGTAACTGGTAAGTGGTAGATTAGTGAGTGGTGGAGTGGTAGTACCAATAACTAGTTACCAATAACCAATAACAAGTAATAGATAGAAATCGTAGTATTAGAAAAGTCGTGTTAGAACTAACGCTTGCACTTATTGGTCTTGTCCTGTCTGCTTTTTTTTCCGGTAGTGAAATCGCTTTTATCCAGGCAAATCCTGTTCAAATTGATGTCTGGAAAAAACAAGGGAATTTAAAAGCAAAATATACATCGTTATTTCTCGCAGAACCTGAGAGATTTCTCACAACCGCAATCATAGGCACCAATTTTGCAAATATCCTCACATCTTCTTTTGCTACCATTGCTCTATTAAGAATCGGTGTACATGGTGTTTGGACGTTTGTTATAATCACACTTACCATTTTAATTTTTGGAGAAATTGTACCAAAGGTAGTTTTTCGCAGCCGGTCTAACAGTTGGGCAGTAGGGGTAACACCTCTTCTCCGAATAGCAGAAAAACTACTGTCTCCTATCATCATTCTTGTACAACAGTATTCAAAAATTATCACCGGAAATACCGGGGGAATCCGTTCACAACATTTGACAAGGGAAGATTTGAAAATCCTATATTCGGAAATCGAGACAAGCGAAGAATACGAACCGGATGAAAAGGAAGTAATTTCAAATATCATCGACTTCAGTTCTCGTTCTGTAAAGGCTGCCATGACCCCAGTCTCAGATGTTGTTGCCATCCCTGAAACATATTCCACAGAAGATGCCATTAAAGTTTTAATAGATACAGGATTTTCAAAACTACCTGTTTATCAAAAAAAAATAGATAAGATTATCGGCGTGGTCTTTCTTCATGATTTATTCAAAAATTCTAAAAATGTTACAGATATTATAAAAACACCTCTTTTTATCCAA
>JADFPG010000152.1 GCA_022562455.1 Fidelibacterota bacterium
TTCCTCCGTCCCCTGACGAACTGTACTTCGAGGAGTGTGCAGCCATCATGGAATATAACCCTGGGATTTCCCGAGCGTAGGGTGAAAGGAAAGCAAGCAGTCCTTCACAGACCTAAAATTTACTTGCAAAATGTTTAACAACGTTATACATTACAACCATGGAAACCAAAGATGAATTTATCGCACTTCGTGTATCCCCATCTCTCAAGAAATCCTTAGAAGTGCCTGCTGAAGCAAGCCGTTAGACTTACCGTTTAAAAAAAAGAAAGGGGGCTAAATTATGAGTACTTATGTATTGATTCATGGAGCGTGGCATGGAAGCAGGTGTTGGGATAAAGTTGTTCCTCTTCTAGAAAAGGAAGGTCATAAAGTGGAGGCCCCTGACCTGCCGGGTCACGGCAGAGACAAGACGCCTATTCCCGAAATCTCACTAAAGGCCTATGCTGATCGTGTCTGCCAGATTCTGGATACCCAGTCTGATCCAGTGATTCTCGTGGGACATAGTATGGGTGGCGTAGTCATCACCCAGACTGCCGAGTATCGACCTGAAAAGATTAAGACCTTAGTATATCTGACCGCTTTTCTTCTGCGAAATGGCGAGTTCCTGCTCCAATTGGCTGAAGGTGATACGGAAGCGTTGGTTCTACCAAATCTGATTATGGCCGAAGACCAAAGTTACACTACGGTCAGAGATGAAGCCATCAAGGAAACCTTTTATGGCGATTGTTCCGATGAGGACGTGGCGCGAGCCAAATCGCTCTTGGTGCCTCAGGCGGTAGCGCCTTTTACCACTCCAGTGAACACCACTGAAGAAAAGTTTGGCAGAGTTCCCCGGGTTTATATCTCGTGTCTGCGTGACAAGGCTATCACTCCAGCATTGCAGGAGAAGATGTACAAAGTTCTACCATGCGAAAAAGTTATCTCTATGGACACAAGTCACTCGCCCTTTTTCTCAGCTCCAGAGGAACTGGTGGGTCATCTGCTATTACTGTAACTCTTGGCCTACGG
The DNA here is from genome assembly GCA_022562455.1 of Fidelibacterota bacterium. Taxonomy (GTDB): domain Bacteria; phylum Fidelibacterota; class Marinisomatia; order Marinisomatales; family SCKK01; genus SCKK01. The sequence goes on from JADFPG010000152.1 coordinate 1,009, forward strand.
GGCTTTCATTGACGTCCAATAAGGAAGAAGTACAAGAGTATTGAAAAAGTAGCAAAAGTCTAACAATGGGATCAACTCAGACTGGAAAAAGCTGGCGCTTTTTCCAGCTGGTTATCCCTGTCGTAAGTGGCAAAACGTATATTAGCAAAAAAACTTATATTTCTGAAATAGGGCCTGATAAAAGGCTATTTTACTTTGCTAATTCCTGTCTTCATTCCCTGATAATTTTTTACTCGCTTCAAACAGATAAGTTTGCTCCTCATCATTCAATCCGTCATACCCAACCTCGTTAATTTTATCCAGGATTCTATCCACCTCTCTCCTGATTTCATCAATCTTTTCCTGCCGGTGTTTTTTAACCTTTCTTTTTACTTCATCCACCTGACTGGTTAGAAACCGTTTTACCAGTCCCAAACTGATATTTGACCGCAGATAGAAAAAGCCGATAACCATCCCGGACAAATGGGTGAGATGACTGACACCGGAATAACCCGGATTTATGGAAGAGTAAAATGCAACGACTCCAATGAAAATTACGAAGTATTTCACTCGAACAGGGAATAAAAAATAGAGATAAACGAGCCGATTGGGGAACATCAAACCATACGCCAATAAGATTCCATAAATGGCGCCACTTGCACCCACCACTGGGATTTGCGAATTCATGTTAAATAGTATGGTTACGATTCCCGAACCGACCCCTGTGAGAAAATAATACTTAAAGAAACTTTTCCGACCCCACATCATTTCCAACTCAGAGCCAAACATCCACAGCACCAACATATTAATCAGTACGTGCCAGATTCCGCCATGGAAAAAAAGGTAAGTGAACGGTTGCCAGATCATCAACTGGCTCCATGTGTCCTTGGGCACTATACCGAAAAACCGGAATGCGTTCGCCTCCTGACTTGATAAGGTCTGGAGAACGAAAATACCGAAATTGATGGATACCAAAAGCTTTATAGCATCCGTAAAAAGACGGGGACGAAAGTAATTCCCACCGAAAAATCCCTTCGTATATCGATATCTCATAATCTATAAGTTGAACTGTATTTGTTTCTTTGTCAAGGCTTCACTTTAAAACATTCTATTTTGTAAATAGTTTCTCCATCACCAAGAAAGACTTAAGCTGGTTGAAGCCTTCAATATGGTATCTCAAGTAGTGATTTAAAAAGCCACCCACCTCCTTACGGTCCCCGGAATTTAGGGTGATCTGGTCTACTTTCTCAACATTCGCACGTTTTAAACGCTTCAAAATGTTAATAGCCCGGATTTTCACGACGAATCCCTGACCATCAAATTTAGAATTACTCTCATGCCGAGAAATGGAAATCCGGTCAGACATACCTGCTTCACCGTAACATTTTTTACACATCAATTCTCCATATACCCTTGAAAAAAACCCCGATTCCATTTTCCCATGACATCTTGGACAGTGTGAAAGGTGTGGCCTAAAACCCAAAAGAGAAAGTAGATGAATCACAAAGAACCAGTAAATCAGGTTCAGATTTCCCTCGCATCTATTTATTGCATTCAACACATCAACGAGTAGCTGAAACAGTTCTTCATGCGGCTCTTCCCCGGTAACGCTTCGATCAATGAGCTCCACAACTGCAAATCCGTAAGTTATTTTTTTTATATCACTTTTCAAGGAACGCCAGAGATATTTGTATTCTGCCTTGGAAAAAATTTGTAGCTGTCGCTTTGGATTACGGTAGAATAAAAATTCCACACAATTCAGAGGCTCGAGGTAACCGCTTTGGAGTGTTTTGCTTTTTCTTACACCCTTGGCAATAACTGAAATCTTTCCATATTCCCGTGTGTAGCACCGGGCAATCTTGCTGGTATCCCCGTATGGAAAACTTTTCAGTATAACGGCGTCTGTCTTTTCAAGAGCCATGAGAGAGCTCGTAATTAAGCTATTCGATTGTAAACATATTTACGAAAAATAAGAACATTGCTTCGTTACTTATATTACCCAGAGGGTCTCCTTTGTCCCATAGGGCCTCACTCCGCGAGGAGGGAAACACACTAACACCAGAACACTTTAACACCTTAACACTCATACACTTTTTAATACGCTTTCGCAAAAATGACCTCATGCTTTGCAGGTTTTCCCGAATAAATACACGTCAATCCGCCAGGCTCTTCATCGAAGGGAATGCACCGGATGGTTGCCTTGGTTTCTCCTTTAATAGCCGCTTCAGTCTCAGGATCTCCATCCCAGCCGCATTTTACAAATCCACCTTTATTCTTAATGATCTCCTTAAATTCATCGTATGTTTCTGCTGTATAGGTATTTGCTTCCCGGAAACTTTTCGCTTGCCGAAACAGAGAATTCTGGATATCCTTCAACACTCGTTCAACCTCTCCCTGCAACTTGTCCTTTGATATTTGATACTTTTCACCTGTATCCCTGCGAGCCAACACAACAGAATTACTCTGAATATCTCTACTTCCTACTTCAATCCTGAGGGGGACTCCCTTCAACTCCCAGTCATGAAATTTAAAGCCTGTGGATACGGTGGTTCGATCATCAATGTGGATTCTTACTTCCTTTTCCCTTAACGCTGAAATGGAAGAGTCCAAATAATCTAATACTTTCCCAATATCTTCGGATGATTTCCCAATGGGGATCACTACTACCTGATGCGGCGCTACATTCGGAGGTAGTCTCAGTCCTTTATTATCTCCGTGGACCATCACCAAAGCGCCCACCAATCGAGTACTCACACCCCAACTCGTTGCGTACACATACTCCAATTTGTTGTCCTCAGTCTGAAATGTAACATCGAAGGCTTTGGCGAAATTCTGTCCTAAATTGTGAGACGTACCTGACTGTAATGCCCGTTTATCCCCCATCATGGCTTCGATGCAATAGGTATGTACAGCCCCGGCAAATTTCTCTGCATTCGTTTTCTTGCCCATAATAACCGGAACAGCCATTACTTCTTCCACCACTTCCCGGTAAATCTCAAGTATCTTTCTTGCTTCTTCTTCTGCTTCACCAGGGGTAGCGTGTGCCGTGTGTCCTTCCTGCCAGAGGAATTCCGTTGTTCGAAGAAATAATCGTGTCCGCATCTCCCACCGCACCACATTCACCCACTGATTGATTAACAGGGGCAGGTCCCGGTATGATTGAATCCATTTCTTGTACATCGCCCAGATGACTGTTTCGGAGGTGGGACGAACGATAACTTCCTCTTCCAACTTTGAATCCGGGTCGACTACCAGTCCATTTCCATCGGGATTTGCCATAAGGCGATGGTGAGTTACGACGGCACACTCCTTGGCAAATCCTTTTACATGTTCAGCCTCACGACTCAGAAACGATTTGGGAATAAAGAGAGGGAAATAGGCATTAACATGTCCCGTCTCCTTAAATCGGCGATCAAACTGCTCCTTTATTGCTTCCCAAATGGAAAAACCGTATGGGCGAATGACCATCGTCCCCTTGACAGGACCATAATCCGCTAATTCCGCCTTCGTGACCACGTCTGTGTACCATTTTGCAAAATCTTGACTTTTGGGGGTAACGCCTTTAGACATATTTATCCTTAAATAATTGGGTTGAAAATTTAGGGGGAGGGGGTTGCCGTTTCAAAGAAATTATTGTTAATAGGGTAACCCCTCAAAAGTGTAGGGAATTATTTCTTAAAAATTTTGGGAAATCCATGCCAACCTTCCTGCTTCCTTCTTAGATTTGTACCATGATTCCCGCAAAAGAACTGAAACGCCTCAAAAGCCTAAAACAAAAAAAGTATCGCTACCGGTATTCTCAGTTTCTTATTGAAGGGTGGCGATTGATTGAAGAAGCAGTAACCAGCCAAGCGAATGTCATCCAGGCATGGTATCACACCGACCGTGATTATCCTGATCAGGTGTTATTAGATAAATTAGATCAGAAGCAAATTCCTCATGAAGAAGTGACCAAGAATGAAATAAATATTCTCTCAGACACTGTTCATAATCAGGGGATAGTGGCTCTGGTGAAATTCCCTGAACAGAAGCAACTAACAGATAACAGTAATCAGAACTGGATTTATTTGGACAACGTGAGTGATCCTGGCAATCTGGGCACGATTCTTCGCACTGCAGACTGGTTTGGAATCCGGAATATAGGGTTTTCGCATAACTGTGTTGATCCATACAATCCCAAGGTGGTTCGAGGTGGAATGGGGGCGCACTTCCATATTTCCATCCACACGGAAGTAGACCTGAACGATATCAAAGCGATGGGGCACACCATTCTCGCCGCCGATCAATCCGGAACATCCCTATCCAAGTGTAACGCATCAAGTATTACGAAATGGTGTTTGGTATTAGGGAGTGAGACACACGGTATTTCTGAAGAGATTACGCCTCTGATTGATCACTTTGTAGCTATTCCCGGAACGGGTAAGGCGGAGTCGTTGAATGTTGCTGTGGCAGGGGGAATTTTGATGTTTCTGCTTAAATAATAAATGTGGGAGGAAAACACCATCTTTCTCTCAACAAACATTATATCACAACTTTTTAATGCTATCTCTATATCCAGCCCTGTTCATCCTTTGGTTTTCCTCCGGTATTCCTTAACTTTTCACTGATTATGGAAATGCAGGAACCCGATAAACCGCAAGGATCATGTAAATATGAACAATCCATTTACAGCAAAGACTGCCTTTGGCATTGTTATTCTTTCCCTCTTGTTATCCGGATTTCTTACAACCAGCGCCATCCTGTATTTCCAGGACAATGCAAATTCTGACATCGCATTTCCCATCAGTGTCATTATAGGTGATCTCCTTCTGATCCTTCCCCTGCTGATCTTGTTACGACAGAGAGGTGATATACGGAAGATATTAAGGATTAACCCCGTTTCCAGTACCATTATCAAAGCAACTGTGATCCTTTCTCTTGGTATCATCATTCTTGCTGATGAGTTCGACCGGGTTGTTGCCCTTATTATCCCCCCACCTGACTGGATGGAAAATATAGGTCAGTCGATGTCAGGAGGGAGTGCAACGACTCTGTTTCTCCTCTTTATGGGAGCGGTGGTCTTAGCTGCAGTGGTGGAAGAACTCCTGTTCCGTGGATTTCTTCAACAGGTTCTGGAAAAACATTGGAAGGATATTACCAAAGCAGTATTAGTAACGAGTATCTTTTTTGCTGCAATTCACTTCAATCCATGGTGGATTATCCAGATATACCTCCTGGGAATTTTTATGGGTTACCTGGCATGGCGGTCAAATTCCGTGTTTCCAAGCATCATTTTTCATGGAATGAACAACGGGCTCGCATTTACTTTCGCTAACTGGAACGATAAAATACCTTCCTGGTATACTTGGAATGGACACGTATCACCCCTGGTATTGGTTGGGGGCGCTGTTCTGACCTATCTTGGTATGCGGAAATTGAGCCAGATGGAATGAAACAGACATTCCGAAGCTTGAAACTGGAAACTTGAAACTGGAGCAAGAATTAAATGAAAGAAGTTTATGAACTGCTCCAAAGGAGCCCCTTTGGGGGATGTATATAAATTGGCTGAAAAGCTCTCGGATTTAATATGGTATGCTTTCGATGAATGGTCAAAAAAGGTACAGAACACTATCGGATACCAGATCATTCGTTCTGCTGATAGTATTGCAGCTAACATTGCCGAAGGATATGGACGATATACACCAGCGGATAGGAGGAATTTTTACCGTTATTCGCGAGGATCATTTCTCGCAAAGGGAGTCCCTATGGGAGAAGAAACCAAAGGGTGGTTGAGGAAACTCATTCGCCGGAAGGTCATACAGGAAAAACAAATCAGCAAATAC
>JADFPG010000032.1 GCA_022562455.1 Fidelibacterota bacterium
CCCCATACTCTTCAGGTCACGACTTTTGGCGATAAGAGGGTAGGGGATCATATCAATATTGAGGTAGACCTCCTCGCAAAATACACAGAAAAACTTATTTTGCCAGAGCGATCCAAGTGTAATCCATCGGTGATAAGTGAAAAAAATATTTCAAAAGACCCAAAACCCAAGAGCTAAGTATCTTTAAAAATCATTGTCCGCCATCTGAGTGTTTGGTTCTTGGAAGTTTGGCCCTTGGTTCTTCTATCATCTGGTGCATTACATCCAGGTTGATGCAGTAACAATAGTATGGATAGGGTATAGTCATGAGTAAATTTTGTTTATCAGATATTGATGAGGTTCTTGAACATTTACGTTCCGGTCGCATGGTCATTGTAGTTGATGATCAGAACCGGGAAAACGAAGGTGATCTTATTATGCCAGCCGATATGGTAACGCCCGAAGCTGTGAATTTCATGGTCAAGCATGGTCGTGGTCTGCTTTGTGTGGCTATTACAGAGAAGCTTGCGGAAAAATTGGAACTGGAACCCATGTTTCGAAGGAATACTGCTCTTCACAGGACGGCCTTTACCGTCAGCATCGATGCTGTTAGAAACACCACAACTGGAATTTCGGCATTTGATCGTTATGAGACCATACGAGTCCTGGTTAACCGCGATGTAAAACCGGATGATTTTGCGCGACCGGGTCATATATTTCCAATTGTTGCCAAAGATGGGGGTGTTCTCCGACGTGCAGGGCATACGGAAGCAGCTGTGGACTTGGCAAAACTTGCTGGTTTTCCTCCGGTGGGTGTTCTTTGTGAAATCATGGCTCCCGATGGTTCTATGGCAAGAATGCCTCAACTAAAACGGATGGCTACAAGATTTGATCTTAAGATCATCACGATAGCTGATCTCATTCGATACCGGAAAAAACGGGAAAAACTTGTCTGCCTTGTGGAGACGGTCAAATTCCCCACCATGTGGGGTAACTACCTTTTGCATTTGTACGAATCCAAATATGAAAGCACCCAGCACATAGCATTAACTATTGGGAAAATAGATGACCGTCAGCCGGTTTTGGTGCGGGTTCACTCGGAATGCCTGACAGGGGATGTTTTCGGATCGCTCCGATGTGACTGCGGAAAGCAATTGGAAAGATCGTTGGAGACAATTGGTCATGAGGGTCGAGGGGTAATCCTCTATCTTCGGCAGGAGGGTCGGGGTATTGGTCTGAAACATAAAATCAAGGCTTATGCTCTTCAAGATCAGGGTTATGATACTGTGGAGGCTAACGAACAGCTTGGATTTAAGGCCGACCTGCGGGATTATGGCATTGGAGCACAAATCCTGGCAGATTTGGGATTATCAAAACTTCGTGTTATGACGAATAATCCGAGGAAACTTATTGGACTGAATGGACATGGTCTTGAAATTGTGGAAAGAGTCCCTATCGAAATCCCCCCAAATCCGTCCAATGAGAAATACCTTAAAGCAAAAAAGGAGAAATTGGGGCACCTCCTATCTACAAAATAGCGGTGATGATCATGTCGGACAAGGAGGTTGGCGGGTCCAGTTAGCAATCGAGTAAGAGCCATTTGTGGCTTTGGATGTTAAAAATAAGGTCTTTTTGAATGGAAAAGAAGTCTTTGAAAATGATTGAAGGAAATTTAAATGGTACCGGAATAAACTTCGGTATCGTGACAAGTCGGTTTAATTCCACCGTTACGGAGAGTTTGTTATCCGGTGCTGTAGATTGTCTACGCCGTCACGGAGTTTTAGAGGAGGATATAACGGTAGTTCGTGTGCCAGGTTCTTTTGAAATTCCAACGGCTGCCCGGAGATTGGTTAAGAAAAAAGAGATAGACGCCGTCATCTGCCTGGGAGCAGTGATCCGGGGTGAGACACCTCATTTTGATTATGTCGCCGGTGAAGTTGCCAGAGGAGTGGGGCATCTTGCTTCCGATTCCGGGAAGGTGGTAACGTTTGGGGTGTTGACCACGGACAATCTCGAACAGGCGCTCGAGAGATCGGGCGGCAAGGCAGGGAACAAAGGTTGGGATGCTGCGCTGACAGCTATCGAAATGGTGAACCTCCTGAAAAACATAGCATAGTAAACTGGTTAATGGGGTTATTGGTTTATCGTTGATCGGTTATTTGTTATCTGACGGAAGTCTTTTTTCCACTGCGTCACCAAAACCGCCCAAAGAATCCTGTGGACAATTTTTTAATACTCTGGCGTCTGCCACCAGCCAATCAACGAGGTAGGTATGTCATCCATCTCTAACTACGTTATCTGTGTTAAAAATGATTTGCACAATTAGGATGAGGTTTTTAAATTCCAATTGAGATTAAGTCTCATTAGCAAATAAGAATATTATCAAATTAAAAGGAAAGAGGAAAATGAAAACGCGATTTATCCTATTGTTTGTGAGTATGATTGGTAACCTTATAGGTCAAGGAACTGTTCAGGGGGTGGTCCAAGATGTTGAAACGAACCACCCAATTATCTCTGCAAATGTGCTGTTGCAATACACAGACTTAGGTAGTGCCACAGACAAAGACGGGCATTATCTAATCAAAGATGTTCCCATGGGCGACTATATCATCGTTTATTCTGCCATCGGGTACGAAACGATAGAAAGGGAAATAACTGTTGTATTGGGTGTCATAACTGAAAATGTTGAGATGCGCCAAACACCGATTCAATTTCCCATGGTCACGGTGGTGCAGAAACGCACTAACCTCATAGGCAGCACGGAAAATCTATACAACATTCCAGGATCGGTCCATCTTATTACTCACAGAGAATTGGACCGGTACAGTTACGGGGACATCCATCGTATTCTGCGTAAGGTTCCGGGTATTAATATTCAGGAAGAGGATGGATTCGGATTACGACCAAATATCGGAATGCGAGGAACAGGAGTAGAACGCAGCAGAAAGATATCTCTTATGGAAGATGGTATATTAATTGCTCCGGCACCCTATGCTGCACCTTCTGCTTATTACTTCCCAACAGTCGGTCGCATGGAAAGCATCGAAGTGAGAAAAGGGTCGAGCCAGATCAAATATGGACCCAACACAAACGGTGGTGCCCTGAATATGATTTCTACTTCCGTACCATCTGAATTAACCGTGCGTGGTACTATTATTGCTGGTGCATATAACTCATTCAGGACCCATGTCCATGTTGGGGATTCACGCAAACACTTTGGGTGGTTGTTAGAAACATACCTACATAAAACTGATGGGTTCAAGATACTGGATAACGGTGGTAACACCGGTTTTGATAAGAAAGATTACATAGCCAAGTTCCGAGTGAATACATCCACAGACGTAAGGATCTATCAATCCCTTGAATTAAAGATAGGAATGACCGACGAGATCTCTAACGAAACCTATCTGGGCTTGACCGATACGGATTTTTCTGTGAATCCATATCGGAGGTATCTGGCGTCCCAGAAAGACCAAATGGATGCGGAACACTCACAAGTTCAACTCCGGCATTTCATCAGACCGGCTCGGAAACTGGACATTACCACCACGTTCTACCGAAATGACTTCCACCGGAACTGGTATAAGTTGGATAAGGTGGGTGGTGAAAAAATTGCAAGTATTCTTTCCGACCCTTTTGAGAAATCTACGTCCTTCAAGCTACTAACTTCTGAGAATAGCGATGCAGATGAGTACCAAATTAAAGCCAACAATCGTACGTACTTTAGCCAGGGTGTTCAAACTATTATCAACTTCTCGGCGTTGTTTGCAGGTGCAGAGCATGAAATTCAGTTTAGCATTAGATATCATGAAGACGAGGAGGATCGTTTTCAACATGTGGATAAATATCAGATGGTGAATGGGAAATTGGTATTGACGACCAAGGCAGAACCCGGGTCCAAGGACAATCGGATTGGTTCTGCTTCGGGAACCTCGCTGTTCCTTCAGGACAAAACGTCTTATGCCGGTTTAACAATTACCGCTGGTGTGCGGCAGGAAAATATCCAGCTTGTCAGAACAGACTACGGCAAGGGTGATCCGGATAGAATTCAAGATCCGGAATTGTATAAAACAGACATTATCGTCCTGATCCCTGGAATTGGTATTGATTATAAGCTTACTGATGAAGTCAGTCTCTTTTCGGGAGTGCACAAGGGATTTTCTCCTCCAGGACCGGGAAAAGAAGGCAACGAAGTTAAAGCCGAAGAGAGTATCAATGCAGAAGTAGGATTACGTCTTAAGAAAAATATCTTTAAGATGTACGGTGTTGTCTTCTTTAACCAATATGAAAATATGCTGGGAGCGGACTTGAGAGCCATCGGTGGTGAAGGAACAGGTGATCAATTCAATGCTGGCGAAGTGGATGTCTACGGATTGGAATTGACAGCAAATTACAGCAAGTGGATAGGTAGCATACTTGTTCCGATTTACTTTAGTTATACTTTTACGAATTCAGAGTTCAAAAACGAATTCGAGAGTAAGTTTGGACCGTGGGGTACAGTAAGTATCGGCGACAAGATTCCCTATATCCCAGAGCAGCAGTTTTTTACGAGTATTGGTGTTGAGGCTAAGAAGTGGAGTAGTAACTTGAGTATCAAATATACGGATGCTATGCGTACAACAGCCGGTCAAGGAGAAATGGAGCCGTTTGAAAGCACCGACCCCTATTTGGTGTTTGATTTCGTAAGTGAATACAAGATCAATAATTTCAGCCGGATCTTCGTAAGTGTTCAGAATCTGACAGATGAGACCTACATCGTGGCTCGTCGTCCGGCAGGGGTGCGTCCGGGACTGCCAAGAACAATCACGGCTGGTATCAAACTGAAGATTTGAAGCGTGTTTGAAGGAATTTTTTGTGTATCTATTTGTCGATTTTTATCGCTGCGAAAATCGGTTATAAAGGGGAGGGAATCACTTTTAATGGAGGTAATTTATTTTGTAATTTTGATCTCATAATACATGAAACAACATAAGATTTGATCTTTGGGTAATTATATTTTGGGAGAAATTTGATTATTAGTAAATGTTTCGGTAGTTTTTCGAGAGATATCAAAATAAGCTACACCATCACAAGTTATGTTGAACGGGCAACTTCGCTACCGTAAAGTAATGTGCGGAAAATAATAGATTATTAGTAAATGCCCCGGTAGCTCAATTGGATAGAGCAACTGCCTCCTAAGCAGTAGGTCACCCGTTCGAATCGGGTCCGGGGTACTGGTAAATTACTCGTCGTGAACCTTAGTATAGCACGGGGATATCTTTTTATTGGGCTGAAAAGCAATTTGCTTTAACTTTGTCAAATTTAGTCAAATATAGTCAAATATGGTATTATTGGGATACGATTTGTGGGATACTTCGGTCAATCTCAATGTGATTTTCCCACTCAACGAGTTTCTGTATAGCGGATCGGAAACAAAGGGGGTGTACGTTGTATACAGGTGTAGCTCGCCCAATTTCTCAACAGTTTTTAGTCTACTCAACTTTTCCCGTCGGGTGTTCTATATATTATTTTTCGGTGTATTTTAGAGAAAACTCGCAATGCTTCATCTTAATAAGTGATGCAAACATTTTACCAGCTAATGAACCACTAAAAATCGTCAACCAAAATATTAGTTGTCAAAGGTTGCAAATAGTCTTAATTTTATTCAAAAGCAGGAGGCAACATAATGAGCGGAGTAGCAATAAAGTTAAACAAAGACCTTGTGACATCAGCAAGAAAAGTTGGAAAAGTAGAGAATAGGTCAGCGCCGAGGCAGGTTGAATACTGGGCTAAGATTGGGAGAATAGCCATAGATAATTCCGATATGACTTTTGAGGATATTCATAATATTCTGGTAGGTCGTAGTCAAATAGAAAGGGGTGAAACAGAGCCTTACGTATTTGGTGAGGGTGATTGATGGTAGAAGTTGTTATGTCAAGTTTGTTCAAGCGTCAGAAGAAACGGCTTACAAAGAAACAGATCAAGAGATTGGATAACGAAATAAGGAAGATTGTTGATGATCCGACTATCGGGACACTAAAGAGAGGTGACCTAAAGGGGGTTTATGTTCAAAAGTTCAAGGTAGATGTAGATCAATTCTTACTGGCATACGAGTTTGATAAGGAGACAAGGTACTTGATTATGATTGGCTTTCATGAGAATTTCTATCGTAATTTGAAACGCTACCGTAATTAATACTAAGGGTGGCTCATCCCGACGTGATTAGTCGGGAGAGAAGTCCCGATACCCTTGACGGTTGCCACCTTTGAAAGATTCAAGGGATTATCAACTCATGAGGAGATGAGAAATGAAAAAGTTAATATTAATTATAGGGTTGTTTTACTTTTCAATTGCTCAAGACATTTATCCTTACTTCTGGGATCCAAACAAACAGTTAGAATTTGAACGGAGGCGTATTTATATAAACGAAACAGAAGTTGAAAGGCAATATATATCAGGGGTGGGGATTTCTTTTTATTGGACTGGAAAGCAATTTACTTTAACTTTGTCAAATAAATGCAAATAAAGTCAAATGAGTTAAAATGGGGATACCGAAAATGGGGAAACAGATTACATAGCATATGCCTAACTTCAATAATAATGGGAGATAAAGCGACACGTCAACTGCCTCCTAAGCAGTAGGTCACCCGTTCGAATCGGGTCCGGGGTACTGGTTATAGAACATAACTATGTTCCTCCCCCCGACGAGTCGGGAGGGGATTGAAATAGAGGTGCCTGCCTGTCGGCAGGTAGGCGATACGTAAATTAACCGAATCAAATAGAGAGAAAATAAAATATGTTAAGACCTAAAAAGAAAATCACAAAAAAAGAAATTCGTCATGATCCTTTGCTTGAAACTATTTATAATACTCAGAAACTATATAAAACACACCAGAAAAAGATATGGATGGGGACAGGTTTTATTATTACTGTTATCATCATAGCATTTATTGTATCAAATAGAAAAAGTTCATCAGAGTCTGTAGCAGCAAATATGCTTGCAAAAGGACATATTTTTCAACAGAATGGGTATACATTAGATGCCGTTCAACAATATGAGGATTTGGTTGATGAGTATCCTAACACTAATTCAGGCATAAACGCTTTATTTTATCTCGGTCAACTGTATTTTTCCATTGATAGTTCTGATAAAGGGATAAATTCATTAAAAGAGATGTTGGAAAAAGATAAGGGCACCGTTCTTAAAGTGGCAGCCTTAGAAATTCTTGCTAATTTTGAAGAAGAACAGGGGAATTATGAATCAGCAGCAAAATTATTTTTAGATGCTTCAATGATGGGAAAATTTACCTATTCAAAATTGCTGAATAAGGTAAGAGCAGTTCAAGCATTCATCGATTCCGGAAATATTGTTGACGCAAATCAATTATTGTTTGAATTAAAATTGATAAAAGATCCTCCGATAAATATACGAGATCAGATTGGTGAGTTGGAGGGAAGGTTGGTTGTTCAATCACAATCCTTATAAGTTTTATCTCGATCAAACCAGTGTATGGTAAAACCATGAATGCCACGGTAATAGTAAAGATGTAATAACAGATGGCATGGATTACTAAGAACATAGCTACGCGAATTGATTGAAAAGGCTAAGGCTGAGGCTAAGGCTGAGGAAGCGGTGAGCGGTAACTGATGAGTGCCTACCCCGTAGGGAGGAACGACCGTACAGGGGTGAGTGTTGAGATGTTTTCGTCTTTCGGTTTGGGTAACGATGCCCGTATCGTATGTCGTTGTTGGGTGACGTAACTGATAGTCGAAAACCGATTAACGAAACTGGCTTCCCTGCCTGCCCGCCTGTACGACAAAGTCGGGCTGGCGTAACGCAGTCAGGTAGGCGGTACAGAAACATAGCTACGTCCCGAAACTTCGTGACCTTTGACCCAAAGGGTCTCTCCGCAGGAGTCTGTGACCTACGGAGGAAAAATCTGATACAGGAATTTTCCATCTCAAATCTGTACTCTTTATACATAAACTGATTGACATAAAGTACATTCGCTTTCAATTGATTTAACTTGTAAACCATCATATAAACAGATAAATTTGGCGTCGTGAGGTGGGTCTGAAGACCCACTTTTTGCTAAGAAAGCTTTTTGAAAAGGAGAGTTCCGGATGGAATTGGAAAAGATTATTGAAGAAATTGCAAATGAATGTGGAGTCATGCTTATCAAAACTAGGATTTCCTGAGATTTTAGAAACTCACATATAAAAGTAACAATTGAGATCCGGAGAGGGGTTGCTATGGAAGAAATAACCCTGATGACCAAACACATTAAAAAATCTGATCGAATAAATAATCTTTTCAGGAATGGTTACGGATTGGAGGTTACTTCACCAGGTTTAGACTATCCGTTAACAGAAGAATATCAATTCCTGCGAAATATTGAGAATAGAATGATTATTAAACACACTGTATTTTAGATTTCAAATCCAATTGAGGGAGTTTTAAAGGATTTTAAGGAGGGTGTTTTGGTAGTGGAAAGTAGAAATCATTTTTACAATATCTTTTTCCCTGATATTATCAAGGGAAATTTATCCTCCCGTAAAATAACAGATGAGTCCATCGTTACTCTTTCCTTTTGTGTATAAACTAAAGTAAAAAAAAGAGGAGGTTACATTGAGAAGTCAGGACCTAATAGAAAGCTTCACATCAATTGCAAAAGACAAAAACATTGATAGAACGGAATTAGGGACAATTCTTGAGGAATTGTTTATGAGTCTTCTTGAAAGACATTTTCACGATGCTTCTAATTGCAGTGTAATCGTAAATATTGACAAAGGTGAAATCGAAATTTACCAGGAAAAAACTATTGTATTGGATGTTGAAGATACGGTTTACGAAATAGAACTTGAAAAGGCACGAGCAATAGAACCTGACTTGGAAGTTGGGGATATATTCATTGAGGTAATTGATCCTGTCATATTTGGCAGGCGCTTGATTTTATCAGCAAAACAATTTTTAGCGCAAAAAATTCGTGATATAGAAAAAAAGTATGTATTTGAAGACTATTACCAAAAAGTAGGAGAAATTGTTATAGGAGATGTGAGACAAGTTTATAAAGATAATGTATATGTACACATCGACCAATGTGAACTCCTAATGCCAAAGTCTGAAAGAATAGAGTTTGAGCGATATCGACGAGGGGATACTATTAGAGCTATTGTAAAGTCAGTAGAGATGACCCCAAGGGGACCTAATATCATCATATCACGTAGTGACAACCAATTCCTTTTCAAATTATTTGAGATGGAAGTTCCGGAAATAGAAGATGGTATTATCCAAATTTTATCCATCGCGAGAGCTCCTGGTGAACGTTCGAAAATAATAGTCAAATCATCCGATAAAAGAATTGATGCTGTTGGCGCTTGTGTGGGGATGAGAGGAAGCAGGATTCAAGCAATTGTTCGAGAGTTAAACGGGGAAAGGATAGATGTGATTAACTACAGTGCCCAGACTGAGGTATTGATTTCGAGAGCATTATCCCCTGCTAAGCCAATAAATCTCTATATAGATGATGAAAAGAAATATTGCATGGCAATCTTCGATGATGAAGATATGGAATCAGGAGTCGGCAAAGGGTATCAAAATGTAATCCTCGCCTCTCGTGTTTCCGGATATTCAATCGAAGCGGTTAAAAAATCTGAATACGAACGGGAAAAAGAACCAAAGTACGATGAAGTATCCCTCAATCAGATTAAGGATTTGACACCGAGAATGGTCAGTCTATTGGAACAGGTGGATGTTTATACAACTCAAGATTTTCAAAATACAGCACGAGATACATTATTGTCTATAAAAGGAGTAGGCGAAAAATTGATTGATACAATGTCTGTACGAATACAATCTTTTTTAGACAATATGGATGAAAATGGAAAATCTGAGGAAGCAGGAGAGGATATAAAAGAAATTGTCGAAAAAGGTGAATTGACACTAGAGGAAGCAATTGAAGAATAAAAGAATGATAAAATGGGAATGAAAGTATAAAAATGACTGATGTGATAATCAAAAAACGGAGAGTTTTTCATATTGCCAAGGAACTTAATATTTCTCACGAGGAAATTATTGACCTTCTTAAAAAACATAGTATTAAAGTAAATAGTCATATGAGTCCAGTAGATGAGGATACATATCAACTGATTCTTGAAGAGTTCGAAAAAGACCTTCTTAGTGTTGATCGATACCGGAAAGAACAGGTGAGGAAACAGATACATTCCCGTCGTCTCGATCGTCTCACTGAAAAAAAACCTCTTAAAATATTAATGCCGGATGAACAGAGAAGATTAGAATCCAGAGAACAAATATTAGCAGAAGAGACAGCTAAAAATAAAAAGCTGGCAATAGAGGCCAAGCAACAGAAAGAAGAAGTTATCAAACTCAAAAAGGTTGTTGAAAAACCTGACTCTATTAGAACAATATTTACCAATGGAAAAAAATCTTTAGAGAAAGAAATCGTTAAACTAATCAAGCCTAAAAAACTCAGACTGAGAAAGATTGATATCTCGGAAATTGAATCAAAGATAGGGTCAGTGCCTAGAAAGCACGTAAAGAAGACTGGAGAAGAGGTATCAAAGGAAAATGCAGCTGAAAAAATATCCATTGATTCAACAATCCGCAAAACATTGGCAAAAATTGACACAAGAACCAAAAGAAGAAAATATCGGAGAGATAAAGTCATTGAAGAAGAAGTCGTTGAAACTGAATTAAAAATAGTTAAGGTGAGAGATTTCATGAATGTTCAAGAATTGGCACAGGTACTGGATATCAATCCGACTGATATTATTACCAAGTGTTTGGAATTGGGAATCCCAGCTACTATAAATCAACGACTAACTTTGGACATTTTAGCTCTAATAGCTGAAGACGTTGGATATCGTATTGAAGTTCTTGAAGGTGATGGTGAGGATATTTTTTCATTTGAGGATTCTGACGATGATTTGAAAAATGCTGTTCCAAGATCCCCCGTTGTAACGATTATGGGGCATGTGGATCATGGTAAGACATCATTACTGGATTATATTCGTAACAGTAATGTGGTGGCAGGTGAAGCGGGTGGTATTACACAGCATATAGGTGCCTATGAAGTTACTCTGGATAATGGAAGAAGTGTCACCTTTTTAGATACACCTGGACATGAGGCTTTCACCGCTATGCGTGCCAGGGGAGCACAAGTGACGGATGTGGTGATTCTTATTGTTTCTGCCGATGATGGTGTTCAACCTCAAACTATTGAAGCAATTAACCATGCAAAATCTGCAAACGTACCACTTGTCATAGCGATTAATAAGATTGATAAACCCGAAGCTAATCCCGATCGAGTGAGGAGAGAGCTGTCTAAACACGACATAATAGTAGAAGGTATGGGCGGAAAAGTGCAGAGTATGGAGGTTTCAGCCAAAACGGGGGACGGAATTGAAGATTTACTGGAATTGCTTGCCCTCGAAACTGAAATCCTTGAGTTAAAAGCCAACCCAAAAACAAGGGCAAAAGCTACTGTTATAGAGTCCCGTCTGGATAAAGGTCTTGGGCCCATCGCTACAATATTGGTTCAAAAAGGGACCTTACGAATTGGTGATTCATTTGTTTGCGGTCAATCTCATGGAAAGGTTAAAGCTTTATTTAACGAACGTAATGTACGCATTAAATCTGCGGGACCCTCTGATCCTGTGCAAGTTCTTGGGTTCGAGAGAATTCCGCAAGCAGGCGATCGATTTGCCGTCGTGCAAGATGAGAAAAATGCAAGAAAACTGGCAGAGGGATTAGATCGTACTCATCGTGAAATTCAGCGCCAAATGATCTACTCTCGTTCTTTAGATACAATTTCTCGGGAGATCAAAGAGGGTGCTATAAAAAGTCTCCCGCTTATCATCAAAGCTGACGTGGATGGTTCTATCGAAGCATTAATTGATGCTTTATCAAAAATTCCAAGTAAAGAAGTAAAAGTCGACGTGGTACACAAAGGTGTAGGAATTATTACAGAATCTGATATTTTACTTGCTTCTGCGTCTGGTGCAATCGTAATTGGATTTAATGTTAGTAAAAATACGAACGCCAATCTCGTCGCAAAACAGGAAGGAGTGGAAGTCAGGCTCTATAATGTTATTTATGATGCTGTAAACGAGATTAGACTTGCTCTTGAAGGTCTTTTAGAACCGGAAATAGTGGAAGAAACCCTTGGACGGGCGGAGATATTGCAGGTATTTAAAATATCGAGAAGAGGATCCATTGCCGGGTGTCGGGTTGTAAATGGAAAAATAACCAGAAATGATAGGGCAAGGGTAATTAGGGATGATTCTGTAGTCTTCCAAGGTGCAATTACATCCTTAAAACATCTTCAGAATGATGTAAAAGAAATGCCGGAAGGAAAAGAGTGTGGTATCGGAATGCAGGGGATGAAGGATTTTCTGGAAGGTGATTTAATAGTGACCTATACTACCCAAGAATTAAAAAGAACCTTGGAATAGTGTGTGGAGTACTGGAGAAATGCTTGTTCCATAAGGAGGAATCCGGAAGCTCGGAATACGGGGGAGTTCGGGGGAACGAGGTTATTTTCTTAATAAAAATTACTTAACCCCTTTCATTTAGATACAATGAGGATTGGAATATTACAGATTGAACTCCGGATTCTAAGTCCTCGATCTCTGAAAGAGAAACGATCAATCATAAAACCAATGAAAAATTATTTAAGAAAACAGTTTAACATTTCGGTGGCTGAAATTGACCATCACGATGTACTAAAATCCTCCAAGATTGCAATTGCGATGGTGGGAAGGGATCAGACAATTGTACATAGAGAATTATATTCAATAAGCCAAAAGATAGAAAATAGATATCCGGTGACAATCATTAAGGAATCTCTTGAAATTTTATGAATGTACGTCCATTTAAACGACCTGATCGATATGCGCATGAACTGTCGAAAATGCTTGGTGAGATTTTATTCAAGGAAATTGATTTGTCGAGTATCGGTTTTGTGACAATAACTCATGTGAAAATGTCGAAGGATTTGAAATTGGCTCGCGTTTATTTAAGTGTTTTAAACCGCAAAGTTAACAAAAGCGCTGTAGAAAAATATTTTAAAGCGAAAAAGGGAGTAATCAGAGGTGTCCTCGGTTCTATGATTCGAAGTAAATCTGTTCCCGATCTTATATTTTTTTACGATGAGACCTACGAAGAGGTAGAAAAATTGGATAGACTTTTAAACAAAATTCATCTAAAGAAATAGGATGATTATTCCTGTATATAAACCGATAGGTTGGACCTCCTTTGAGGTGGTAAAAAAAATAAGGTCAATAACAGGAGAAAAACGTGTTGGACACGGTGGTACATTAGATCCTTTTGCTGATGGATTATTGATCATTGGAATTGGTAAATCAACAAAATTGCTGTCAAAATATTCAAATTTAAAGAAGGAATATCGTGCTAAATTAAAACTTGGTCAGGAAACAGATACACTCGATTTGGATGGAACTGTAATCAAGTCTATACCTGTCCCACCAATATCCGTAGAAAAGATAAAAAAGGTATTCAAATTATTTGTGGGTGAATTACTACAAGTACCACCTATGTATTCTGCAAAGAAAATCAACGGCGTCAGGTTATATAAACTTGCCAGAAGAAATGAAGTAGTTCATAGAGAACCTGTATCAATAAATATATATTCTTTGGAATTCCTGTCGATTAAAAAAGATGTTATTGAGTTTCAAGTAACGTGTTCGAAAGGTACTTATGTTCGTCAACTTGGGATTGATATTGCAAAAGCTTTAGGAACAACAGGCCATTTGGTCAGTCTCACCCGTCTGAGAATTGGAGAACATCATATATCTGACTCAATATATTTAGAAAAGATAGAGGAATGGTTATCTATCGCAGCATAAAAGAAATTGAGCCAATAAGGAATAGCATTCTTACTATTGGGTCTTTTGATGGGTTACATCGTGGACATCAGGAAATAATAAAAAAAGTGATTACTACTGCAAATGCAATCGGCGAAAAATCGGTTGTCATTACTTTTGATCCTCATCCCAAAGAAATCCTGATGAATCACAGTCCTAAAGTTTTTGAACTACTTATGGACATTGATAAAAAATTAGCCTTGTTAGAAAATCTTGGCATAGATATAACATTTGTGATACACTTTGATTTGGAATTTTCCCATATCACTGCAAATTCATTTATTGAAGAAGTATTAATTGAGAAATTTTACCCCAAACAGATTATCATAGGATATGACCACCATTTTGGGTTCAGACGTGAAGGCAATAGTGAGTTTTTGCAATCTTATGCGGAAAATGGAAATTATACCGTAGTAGTAGTGCCTGAAGTAAAAGATCAGGACAAAATTATCAGCAGCACCTTTATCCGGTGTCTTATCAAGGATGGATATGTGAGGCGAGCATCATTCGAGTTGGGTTGGGTTTATGGGTTTGATGCATATATTGTCCACGGGGCAGGAAGGGGGCACAGACTTAATTTCCCAACGGCAAACTTTATTCTCAAGGATGAAAGGCAATTGATTCCTAAATCCGGAGTTTATTTTGCACGGGGAATTTTTAATATGGACGTATTTTATGGGATGTGTAATATAGGTTACCGTCCTACTTTTGATGAAAAAGAATTCGTAATGGAAATTCATTTTTTTGATGATTTTGTCAGAGATATTTATGGAGAAATAATTGAAGTTCAATTTTTAGAACGTATAAGAGATGAGATAAAGTTTAGTTCAAAAGATGAATTAATATCACAGTTACACAAAGATAAGGAATATTGTCTCAGTAGAATCAATATTTACAGTGAGGAGGTAAAATGACACTGAGTAAAGACAAGAAAAGTGAAATTATTAAAAACTTTGGCAAGCATGATAAGGATGCAGGTTCAGCAGAAATTCAGATCGCTATATTAAGTGAAAGAATTCGTGAACTCGCCAGTCATTTTGATGAACATCCTAAAGATAACCATTCCAGACGCGGATTGGTTATGATGGTAGCCAAAAGACGTAAGCTTTTAAAATATTTAGTTAAAACTGATTATAATAGTTATAAAAAACTGATAAAAGAGCTTGGAATTCGGAAATAATACAGATAAGGAAGGTATCGATAATGAGTTTAATAAAACACAGTATGGATTTAGCCGGTCGTACACTGACAATTGAGAGTGGAGAAATTGCCAAACAGTCTGCAGGGTCGGTGATAGTAAGATATGGAGATACGGTTGTATTGTCTGCAGTGAATGCAACTTCAGAACCGAGAGAAGGTATAGATTTTTTCCCCCTTACAGTTGACTATCGGGAAAGAGCTTATGCAGGTGGGAAAATACCAGGGGGGTATTTCAAAAGGGAAGGAAGACCATCCGAGAAGGAAATTCTCGCATCGCGATTGACGGACAGACCCATCCGTCCACTATTCCCTGAAGAATTCAGATGTGAAACCCAGGTTTTAATCAGTCTATTGTCTACGGACAATGAAAATCCGGGTGATGTTCTCGGGACGATTGGGACTTCCGTTGCCATAATGCTATCTGATATTCCATGGAATGGACCAATCGCCTCAGTTAAACTTGGGTTTATTGGGGGGAGGCCTGTCTTGAATCCGACTAATACAGAATTAGAAGATAGCAAACTTGATCTTGTAATTTCTGGAACTGAGAAGTCTATAATCATGATCGAAGGTGAGGCTAATGAGCTTTCAGAAGATGATTTACTCACGACCATAGAATATGGTCATGAGGCAATAAAGGACATTGTCAAATTCCAGAAGGAATTTCTGGAAAATTTCTCAATAAGAAAACGAAAATTAGATACTGTCGAGATAAGTCCTGAACTCATCAGGGAGGTAGAAAAAAGGGCTGATGGAAATATCCGTCCTCTAAACCAAATACCGGATAAAATTTCCAGGAAAAAATCGGTTTCTGATTTTGTAGATAAAATCTGGTCGGAGCTTGAAGAAGATTTTCCTGAAGATAAGTCCACTATAAGTAAATTAATCTCAGAAAAAATAAAGATAGACGTGAGAAGAATGATTACTGAAGAGAGTAAGCGAATTGATGGTCGTGCCTTGGATGAAATCCGACCCATAAGCGTTTCTATTGGTATTCTACCTCGAACCCATGGAAGTGCGTTATTTACACGAGGAGAAACTCAGGGCTTGGCTACAGTAACCCTTGGTACTAAATCTGATGAACAATACGTCGATGATATTGAAGGTGAATTTAAAAAGAAATTCATGCTCCATTATAACTTTCCACCATACAGCGTTGGGGAGATAAAACGGTATTTAGGCATCAGCAGGAGGGAAGTTGGACATGGAAATTTAGCCGAACGGGCTCTTAAGATTGTTATGCCGACTTTTGAGAAATTCCCCTACACGGTACGAGTGGTTACAGATATTTTGGAATCTAATGGTTCTTCATCTATGGCATCTGTTTGTGCGGGATCATTAGCACTCATGGATTCAGGCGTTCCTATTTCCAATCCTGTAGCAGGAGTATCAGTAGGTCTGGTGAAAGAAGGGGAAAAAGAGGTACTTCTCACTGATATCCTTGGAGAGGAAGACCATAGTGGTGATATGGATTTCAAAGTCGCTGGTACGCGAGGGGGAATTACTTCTGTACAAGTCGATCTGAAAATTGAAGGAATGCCGATTGACCTTATTGCGAAAGCGCTTAAAATAGCGAAAGAAGGAAGACTCCATATTCTTGACATTATGGAATCTTGTATTAAAGAACCGAAAGAAACGCTTTCGCCCTACGCACCTAAAATTGTTCATATCAAAATAGAGAAAAACAAGATTGGAGAAGTAATAGGTCCTGGCGGACGGAATATTCGTAATATCATCAGTGAATCAAGTGCAGAAGTTGAGATTGACGATGATGGGACCATTGTTATATCCTCAGAATCATACGAGAATTGTAAAAAAGCAAAAGAAATGGTAGAAGCCCTAATTATTGAGCCGGAAGTTGGGATGATTTTCGAGGGTCAGGTAAAAAGAATAATGGACTTTGGAGCATTCATTCAACTGGCGCCTGGGAAAGAAGGATTGTTACACATCAGCGAAATCGAACACCGAAGGATTGATAAGGTTGATGATGTGATAAAAGAGGGTGAGATTGTTAAGGTTAAAATCATTAAAGTAGATTTTGGGGGAAAGTTTGGTTTAAGTCGCAAAGCCCTAATTGAACGTCCTCATTATTCGTCTAATGAAGGAGATAACCGTAATAGAAAATAAAATCATGGTTATCACAAATAGAATCATGATAATCCGAGACTGAAAATCTCTAAGTAGTAATCCATCAGAGATGGGGAAGAATTACAACAAAGGTTCATCCCGAAACTTCGGGTAATCGTATCGAGGAAACTTTCGAAACGGTACCTCCCTGTTACTGAGGCTTCACAATCAAGTATTAAATTTTTAAAAAAAACAAAATAAAGTGATAATCGGGGTACCAAAAGAGATAAAAGCTCAGGAATCCAGGGTAGCTCTGACACCTCAAGGAGTGCTGGAGCTAACAGAAATCGGCCATAAAGTCTTGGTGGAAACTAATGCTGGGATTGAGAGTGGTTTTTCGGATTCCAATTATATCTCTCAGGGTGCAGATATATGTGAGACTGCAACAGCTATTTACGAAAAAGCTGAGCTGATTGTGAAAGTCAAGGAACCACAATCTTCTGAGATCTCCATGATGAGCAAAGGTCAAATGATGTACGCCTATTTTCACTTTGCAGCTTCAGAGAAATTAACCAATGAGTTCCTGAATTCCGGAGCTACAGGATTGGCTTATGAAACCCTTCAATTACCAAATGGGTCATTACCACTGTTAATTCCAATGAGTGAAGTGGCGGGAAGAATGTCCGTTCAAGAGGGTGCAAAGTACCTTGAGAAAAAGCAAGGGGGGAAAGGAATTTTATTAGGAGGAGTACCAGGTGTAGAGCCTGCAAATGTAATGATTTTGGGCGGTGGAGTTGTCGGAACTAATGCAGCGAAAATTGCCTCAGGTTTAGGAGCTAAAGTTTTCATACTTGATAAAAATGTCGACCGCCTTAGATATCTTGATGATATTATGCCCAAAAATGTAGTTACACTATACAGCAATAAGCATAATATTTTGGAGCTTTTACCAAAGACGGATCTGTTAATAGGTGCCGTATTGATTGTAGGATCGAAAGCGCCTATGCTTATTACTCGAGATATGTTATCACTTATGTACGATGGAAGTGTCATTGTTGATGTGGCAGTTGATCAGGGTGGGTGTGTTGAGACAAGCCATCCTACAAATCATGATGACCCCACTTACAAAGTTGATGGTGTACTTCATTATTGTGTGGCAAATATGCCCGGAGCTGTTCCCTACACATCAACGATTGCTCTTACAAATTCCACGTTGCCATATATTTTGGCTATTGCAAACTATGGGATTGTTGGAGCATGCGAAAAATATACTGAAATTTTAACTGCCGTGAATACTTACCAGGGACAGATAACTCACAAAGGTGTTGCTGATGCTTTTGGATTCGACTTTGTTCCTTCCGAAAAAGCTATTCTCAATTAAAGTTTATCCAAACGTTTAGAATTTATATGTATATGGATATGTCCCGTATTTGATCGTACAGGAGCCTCTCTGGGACAATGTTTATAGTAACTTGAATTCAGATTAGTTAATAAAGGGAATTAGCTAAGAAAATGTTACACATCAGTCATGGGGGTGGAGAGACTAGTATAGCATTTCCGAAAAACTCAACGGCCTGTTCCAACTTATTCTTAAAATCCTTAAGCTTTTCAGATTCACTCATAAAAGCCTCAGAATAGAACTCTTTTAGATTCACTAAATCATTAAAGGCATAATTAGCACTCACAATAAACTGGATTAACTCAAAAGCACGAGGATCATCAAAATTATCCTGACAATACTTCTTCAAAGGGTTTAATAAATATTCTTTACAAACATACATATTCTGAAAATCATCAAGTTGTCTAGCATTATGTATCAATATATCAAATTCCTTAAGAAAAGGATCCTGCGATGGCTCAATCCCTTGACTCTTATTAAAAGAAACATACTTATCAAACGACCTAATAATAAGATTAGCATTAGTATTCCAATCAGACTCGTACCTACGAAGATCGTCCATAAATTTCGTAAAATTAAATCTGGAGAGTTCCCTTCGTAGCTTTAAGAACTCAATAGAATTCAAAATATTTTTATAATGAGTATATCTTTCATCACTAGCTGATTTCTTATTCAAGACAAGAATCTTATAGATGTCTTGGTGCGGTATCTGATCAAAAACATCAAAAAATATTTCAGAAGATTCAGTTAATTCAAAATTACGTGCTTTCTTATCTTTTATCGAATCAGCTAAAGATCTAAGATTCTTACTTTGCTTATCAACAGGATCGATTAAAGAGGAAACTAAATCTAAATAATAAACTTCCAACTCATTAAGTTTCTTCTTTTCTTTATTAGTCTCACGAATCTTGTTAAAAAGTAACCCTAAAGAGAACACTATTATCGTGAAAACAGTAGTGAATATTGCGTCATAAGAAACGCCAACAAATGAATATTGAGAAGAAATATTCTGGCAAAGAAAAATATACATGAAACTATCTAAATTTTATTAACCCTTTAGTCATTTTTTTGTTTTCGATAGTTTTTCTCAAATTTCTCTAAATCTCATCTGCAAATAATTCCCACCAAATTATTTACTAATAAACATACGCCTAACCTTCGAAACAGGCAACAAACAAAGAATCAAAACTAAGATGGACAAACTCTCTAAACCTTTTTCTTAACAGCCTCGATTTTCAACAATAGCTTATCACCAGGTTTAAGGCCTAAGCGGACAACCCTGACCACTTGAACACAAGAACACTTGAACGCTGTTTATTGCCATAATATTAAGGAAACCCAATACTAGTACAGAATAACCCAACCTATCATAGAAATATTCCTCAATTAATCACTATTTCAGTGCTTCTTTCTGATACTTTGGTTAAAATACACACAAAGATGAATATTAGAAATAACAAGCTGTATTCCTTAGTTGTCATTTTATTTCTCTGGACTTTCAGCGGACTGTTTGGTGCCGATTTTAACATTTCCATCAATCGACCCGGTCTTCTGATTATGGAAGCCGGTCTCGATTCTGTCTGGATTGATGAGAGCAGAGGGAGTCAACGAATCCGTGTTTCTCCAGATACAAAACTGTTAACACGGTCAGGCTTTCCCGAGATTCCCTACCTCCATGTACTGTTGGAAGGGGTACCTCAAAATGCAAACGTTCAGGTTTTCTTTAGCACAGCGGATAACCTTTCCCTTGTCAATCCTGCTATTATCCCTGAAGAACGAGCCAAAGGAATAGATATGGTATTCTCTCCCGGAGGCTCGGTTGTGAGCAGGTATCCATCGACTGACTATCGCTGGAAGCCTGTGGGAGATGTGGGTGGTATCCCAATCCAGTCGCTTGAGGTATATCCTGTGGTTGTAGAGAATCTGTCACAAGTTCATGTCCGGAGGCAGGTCACCGTCCGGATTCAGTGGAACCTTCAGGATTCTTCTCCTATCCAGGCAGGATTCTATAAAGGTGATAAATCGTCCTATCCACCCAGATCATTGAATAGAATGGCGAAAATATCTTCTGATATTCCAGAATACTTTTATTCTGAAAACCTGGTAAAGATTGTGGTTGATACAACAGGGTGGTTTGTGTTAACAAAAGATGCTCTGAGAGACAGTGGCGTAGTTTTATCCGGTGTTGATCCGCGCACTTTTCAGTTGTGGCATCGGGGACAGGAAAAATTGCTTTGGGTCGAAGGAGAGGAAGATGGACATTTCTCTAAAAATGACGTAATTATCTTTTATGGCGAGAGAAACCCAAGTAATCGTGATAATTATAGTTATAATTATTACACGGATGATAATTGTTACTGGCTTACATGGGGTAAGGATAATGGTGTAAGATATGCCGAGGAGTTGGGATATCCCAATCTGCCTGAAGATCAGGTATTGAGATTTAGTGGTTTTCCTGCCGTGATACATATTGAGCGTAATGAATCATTCAACCGACTTGGAAATGTAGGTTTACACGACACATGGGATAAAACAGAGCATTTTTTTATGAAGCCGCCCATAAATGAAGGGACAAGTGTTAATTTCCAATTAATTATTCCCCATCCCCGTCGAACTGATAATTACCTGTTCTCAATTGCTGCCCGTTTTCAGGGAATCACGGGTGGTAGTCATAATGTGTCTGTCTTTATAAATGGTGTAAAATCGGCAGTAGGTGACTGGTCTGGTCAATCATCGCATATTATCACCAGTTCTCAATCACTGATGTGGCCAAACAGTAATCTTCAACATGGGATTAATATTTTGAACATTTTGTTAGGAGGTGAAAATATTGAGGTAGGTTATGATCAAGTTCTGTTGGATTGGATTGAAGTAAAATATGAGCGACTTTACTGGGCAGATAGTAGTTATATCGAATTTACGAGACCTGCTGATCTTGATTATTTCTATCAATTTGAGATTGGCGGTTTTTTGTCACCGGAGATATTCCTTTTTAAAAACGATGTCTCCAGAATTCGGGATTTTATTATTGAATATGATGAATTTTCCCAAAGCTATATGATCATTTTCCAGGATTGGGTTGAATCTGATGACATTCAATACACGGCCTTTTCAAGCGAAGCGCTTTTGACTCCAAAAAGTATTTTGCAGGTAGATCCTGTTGAGACTCCTCTATCTACAGGTGGATCCGAATACCTTATTATCACACCGGAGATCTTCTCAGAATTGTTGGAACAGTTTGCTGAAATGCGAAATGCTACAATCATCGAGGCAGAAGAGATTTATAGACAATATAATGATGGTGTTTTGTCACCCTATGCAATCCGGAATTTTCTCACGGATGTTTTAAATAACTGGACTCCTGTTCCTCGATATGTTCTTTTGGTGGGGGTAGCTCATATCTGGAGAACTGATGAAGTCACTCTTCCTGCAATGTTTTACAACAGTTATGGGTGGGGAGCGACAGCTACAGATTACTGGTATGCGCTGATCGAAGGAAATGACTTTATCCCGGAATTTCACATTGGAAGATTTCCCGCTTCTAACGAAGAGGAACTTGTCAGTATAATCGAAAAAACAATTGCCTATATTTCCAACGAAGAAGCTGATACCTGGCTAAACCGGTTTTTAATGATTGGAGGATATGAGTTAGCTTTTAAAAACCAGTCCGAAAGTTTTATTGATAAAATAATCATGAATGGATTTTTTGCAGAAAGACTTTATATAGACTCTTTCAGCGAGGGAGGACCCTATTTCGGGAATACGGATTCATTAGTTAACCATATAAATAGGGGACTTGTACTGCTTAATTTTTTGGGACATGGAGGTGGAGCAATATGGGGTGACAGGTCTCTTTTTACCCTGTCTGATTTGGAGCTTTTGGGGAATGGATACAAAATGCCCTTTATCACAAGTATGACCTGTTTTACCGGGGATATGACAAACCCATATTCGTTAGGAAGAAAATTAATGGTTCACGAGGAGGGTGGCGCTATCGCATTTTTCAGTAGCACAGGGATAGGGTGGATAATCAACGATTACCTCCTGTTACAACCTATTTTTTCAAATCTGTTAACGGAGGAATTTACTTTGGGAGAAGCGCTGGATTTAGGGAAAATATTTTACATTGCTCACAATGATATTTATCCGGACATAGGGAAATCCCAACTATTTCAATATAATTTGTTGGGAGACCCAGCGTTACGGTTAAATTTTCCCCAAAAAAAGGAAATTACAATATTACCGCAGGATCCCCAGCCGGGTGAAGACGTCACTTTTTCCGGGTTCATGGAGGAACCTGATTCTTTATTAATTATGCTTTACGATGATAAAAATGAGCCTGTTTTTCGTTATCCAAACAAAATTGTAAATACAGGGGGAGACTACATCTGGCAGATTCCGCAAGACTTGTCGGAAGGACAGCATAGAATCAATATATCCTATAACCAATCTGTTGATGACATTTTCCGTCAAACTATCCCGATCAATATTTCGGGTTCTACTATTGTAATAACCTCAATTAACCCATCACATCCTACACATAAGGACAGTATTCGGGTAGAAGCATTTATTTCAGATCGTCAAGGAATTGATACTGTAACAGCATACTTGCAGGGGGATTTATTGTGGGTAAGAAATATGGTAGAAACAGGTGAGAATAATTACTCTTTGGTTTCTCCCTTTCCACCTCAAAATCCTGGTCGAGTTGTTACTCTGTGGTTTGAAGTGGTCGATAAAGATGGGAATACAACCGAATCTGTGAAATATGAAATTGAGATTCCGAGACTTCCAAATTTATCCCCTCGGAAAGTGGAGTTTAAGATCGATGATGCAATAAATTTGGTGGTGACAGTTAAAAACAAAACTACTGGAGGAGGAGTTACGAATGTTGTCTTGGAACGAAAATCAGAGGATGGACAGTGGGAACTATTGGCGTCAAGGTCTGCTACTTTTGAGGGTCTTAGCACACATGAAGTCAAATTTCCCAGTCCCTATAAACAAGGCATCTGGATTTATAGAATTAGTGTCAATCCGGATAGCTCGTTGGATGAAACGAATTATTCGGATAATCTGCTCATTGATACTTTAGAGACACATGCTTTTTGGGTCACTCCTGAGATTGGCACGACGGATGATTTAGAGAATCACAAATCTGTTGGTATTTCCGGTGTTACAATAGATGTACCGAGTGGTGCTGTCTTAACTTCAAAACCGATTGAACTTCTCCGGTTTGACAATATAAATCTTGATCGACAACCGGTATTTTTACCCATTTCTGCAGATGGAGAGAGTATGGGGTTCGAGATCAACAGTGTTTTACCTGTTGGATCTTTTAATGTTGTTTGGGGATGGACAGATCAAGTACCGGATTCGGGTGGACTATATGCATGGTTTCCCAATTATCAAACCTTTTTGCCAATTGAAGTGGATTCATTTTCTGTAGATTCAAGTGCTGTCTATTTTACAACTGATTTATTGACAAAATTTGCCTGGTTATATTCAGAAGATCATAAGGGTCCATATATCGAAGCAACAGTAAATGGACTTCGATATTTGCCTAAATCTTATATTTCTACATCCCCGGATATTTCTGTTATCATTCAGGATGAAAGTGGCGTCGATTTCCGCCAGCAATCGATTAAAATCCTCACGAATGGAATTGACCTCTTGTCAAATCTTGAAATTCCGGAGAATTCTCCCCCCAATGTGCTGACCTTTCGTATTTCCCCGGAACTTTCATCTTCCGATACATCCTTGTCAATCATTGCGAAAGATGCTGCAGGCAATTGGTCTGATACACTTAATTTGACATTCATTGTGCGAGAGGAACTTGATCTCATCGATTATGGAAATTTTCCCAATCCGTTTAAAGACAAAACAATGTTCGCGTATGAATTAACTCATACGGTTGATGATTTTAGTCTTGAAATATTCTCAGTATCGGGTAGAAAGGTAATAAGTTTTAACGATGAGACAATCATTAGTGATTTAGCCTTAAAAACAGCAGCATACCATGAAATTTTTTGGGATGGTAAAGATCTGAACGGAAACTTTGTAGACAATGGTATTTATTTTTACAGAATTAAAGCAAAATTAGGTAAGACGAGTATTGAAAGATTTGGGAAGATAGCCAAAGGACGGTGATAATTCGATATTATTTTTCGATAATGGTATGGAAAAGAACATAGCTATATCTCCTCGACATGTCGTGTTGATCTTCAAAAAGAAAATGAAACAGTTGCGTTACTTGTTTTTTGTCATTCTTGTACCTTCTTTGGTTCATGGAAGCAATTATGGAGATGATTTTTTACTGATTGGATCAACACCTCAAACCGTCTCACTCGGACAAGCAGTTGTAGCGCTGCCTCGTTTACCTGGTGGTTACTTGACGAACCCGTCTGCAATCGGCGGTATTAATACTACCTCAGTTTTCTTTATGGCAGCAGACCAATTTTCACTGGCAAATTTCTACAGTATAGGATTGACAAAACCGTTGAAACGGAATTGGTCTGGAGCTGTCAATCTGTTATCTCTTAGTATCGATAACATTCCCGTTAAACCGGATCTTCGAGGTATCTTTTCAATTGTGGATAGAAGAGATTTAATTCGAGAAATGTCATCAAATCCTTACAAAACTTTTAATGATAGAGAAACCAGCTTGATATTCTCTTTTACTCGTGCTAACAATTTTGAATTGGATTTGGGATGGCAATTTGAAAAGATACCAGTACAGGCGCCTATTGGAATCAATATAAAGGCGATACATAAAAAGTTCTAT
>JADFPG010000033.1 GCA_022562455.1 Fidelibacterota bacterium
CGGGTTGATCGAATCCAGGGCAAAGCGGGCCAAAATATATTCATGGAGCAATTATTGTTAGCCAAGGATATCAGGGAAATATTTGAAGAATTCGGGCCTAAACCAACATTGACTAAACCTGCATCACATAAAAGTAAGGGAAAATTTGAGATCATGGTTTTGACTTGTATGGATGAAGTTATCCAACAATCACCTGAAATCAAGTCTTTAGAGAATAAAATTGAAATGTTGCAAACACAAAAGGCCAAGTTAGGTTTTAATACCCATCACAATAGCGGTTTCACAAAAACATACGATTGCGGTACAGAGATCGTTGATAGTAGAACAAAGGCCGGACGTTTCTTTTATCTTAAAATGGCGCGGAACATTGACGTACAAAACCTAAAGGATCAAAAGAATAGCCGGTTAAAACAAATTTGGCTTACAAATCAACGACTAGAGGTAGTCAGGATCGTGAACGCCAAGCCGGATATTAAAATGCTTGAAAAACCTAAAACAAAGTAATGTGTGAATACCGATCAAAGATCACATTTAATAATACCGATTTTTCATCTGGATTTAAGCAATACCTCAGGTAATTTCCAAAAAATTTAATGCTTTCCTTGCTTTTCTATCTTAACAGAACCTGCCCTCCATAGCTATCCTACACCAAGGTTTCGGATAGTAAACTTTAGCGAAGGAGAACCATCTTTTTAGTCTCAACAAGTCCTTCTGTTTGCAGTTTATAGAAATATATTCCACTTGATAGATTATTTGCATTTATATCTATAGAATGATTACCAGCATTTTGAAAGTGATTAACTAATACTCTGACTTCCTTACCGAGAATATTATAAATCTTTATGGTTACAAATGTCCTATGGGGTATATAATAATCAATTCTGGTATTGGGATTAAAGGGATTGGGGAAGTTCTGACTTAAGATGTAACTATTTGGAATTCCTATATCACTATCAGTCGAGGATAGGGGTGGCTGTACTTTGCAAGTTGAATCAGAACCAGAATATATTTCTAAATAATTATTACAAGACATGAGTGTCTGTGCTGTTTCTACATCACAATAATAACTCTCACCTTCTACCGTTGGAGTTCCAACAATTTCAACCAAATAATTGAAAAATGAGGAATCTTGATCGGGTAGATTAATCGTTAGAATATTGGAGTCACTTGTATATGGCAATGGGAATATATCTCCTACATAAACAGTATCTGTATTATCCACTAATACTAATCCATTAATTGAAGTAATTTCAACCTGAAAATTGAGACCGGTTACATATGGGATCAATGTACTATCAAGCCTGAATTTTAATAAGTCATTTGGACAGTCCGCACCGTAAGAAGTAAATGATGGAATAGTATCAGAAACAGGAACACCTATTGTGTATGATTGAGCGTTTACTCGGGTAAACAGATCAAATAGTAAACAGAAAACAATAAATTTTTTCATTGTTTAATCTCCTATTGATTAAAGTCAGCTAACTTCAACTAGACTACCGAATTGCCATCCCGACTGATCGGGACGACTTTTCTTCACGCCACGCCGTTTTTAGATGGCTATATATCCTTTTCTTTAATCTCTTAAGTTCTTATCCGCGGATCCTTCGGAACTTTTACCCACAGTTGACGCCCAATAGAAATGTAAATTCCCATTTATTGAAAAGCAAGTAAATTTACGAAGGATCCTGTGGACATCCACAGGTGGTAATGCCTCAGTAACGGGGACATAATTGAAGAACCAATCCCGCAATTGCGGGACAAGAACCAAAAGTCGAACTTCGTTTATTTTCAAGGATATTTGGATATTGGTTATTGGGTCTTTCAGACTATTCTCTCCTTATCACTGAGGGATTACTATGGAATCTTGAATCAGCTTGTTTGTAAAGACTCCACAACTTACTTTTTGACGTGATTTTCGAAGCTTTTTACATAATTAAACAAGGAGCTATTTTGCTCCCGATTTTAGATTAAGAGATACTCATTATAAAAGCCTCAACGAGGCTTTTTTTATTATGATGAAGAAAATAATTGAGATTGAAGGGATTGATCCTGCCGGAATTGTCGGTGTGGCGGATGCTAATCTGAAAGTTTTAGAGGACTCCTTTCCGTGTAAAATTTTACTCAGAGGGAATACAGTATATATGGATGGTGATAAAGACGTGGTTTTACAGGCGGAAGAAGTATTGTCTGAAATGATGAAAACCTATTCCCGAAAACAATCCTTAACTCCAGGGGATGTAAGATCCTTAGTTTCGCTGATTTCTGAGGGGAATCATGTCAGTGAGGAGGGTCCCGAACCTGTTATCCTTTATACAAAAAAGGGAGAGATCATCCCACGTACGGATGGGCAAAAGGAGTTTTATGAAAAAAGCAAATATAACGACATCCTTTTTGCCATTGGTCCGGCCGGTACAGGAAAAACCTACCTTGCAGTTGCAATATCAGTCGCAGCTTATAAGCGAAGAGAAGTTAAACGGATCATTCTTACCAGACCTGCTGTAGAAGCGGGTGAAAGATTAGGATTTCTCCCTGGCGACCTCAGGGAAAAAATTGACCCCTATTTAACACCTTTATTTGATGCGTTGAACGACATGGTTTCTACTACAACACTAAAATCACTCATGACCAAACGGGTAATCGAGGTGGTACCACTTGCCTACATGCGGGGTAGAACTCTGGATAATGCTTATGTCATCCTGGATGAAGCACAAAATTCCTCTGCCATGCAGATGAAAATGTTTCTCACCCGACTGGGTCCAAATTCAAAAGCGATTATAACCGGGGACGTCACGCAAATTGATTTGCCCAGTAGACAGGAATCGGGACTGTTGCATGCAGAAAGATTATTAAAAGGTATAGAAGGTATCGGTTACACATACTTTACCGAGAAAGACGTCGTACGACATCGACTTGTGAAAGAAATAATCAGCGCCTATAGCTTGGATAACGATAAAGTGAATACTAAAGATGCCTGATTTTAAAAATGTTGTGATTGCCGGTCCAGTAAGGACTCCTATCGGTGCATTTCAAGGATCCATCAGTTCTGTTCCTGCAACAAAACTGGGCGCTACAGTGATAAAAGCTTCATTGGCGGCGGTTGGAATATCCATAAAAGAAGTAGACGAAGTGATCATGGGGAATGTCCTATCTGCCGGGTTGGGACAAGCGCCAGCACGACAGGCAGCGCTTTTTGCAGGATTATCCAATTCCACGGAATGTCTCACCGTAAATAAAATGTGCGGGTCCGGACTCAAAGCTATTATGCTGGCGGCTCAAGCTATACAAATAAATAATGCCAATGTCATCGTGGCTGGGGGAATGGAAAGCATGAGTTTGGCGCCTTATTTAATCCCAAAGGCGCGAACCGGACTACGACTGGGACATGGTAGACTTATTGACAGTGTCATTTTGGATGGGCTTTGGGATGTCTACAACGACAAACATATGGGAAGTTGTACTGAGAGTTGTGTTCGGAAATACCAATTTTCAAGGGAACAACAGGATGCGTTTTCAATAGAATCTTATTCGAGAGCTCGGAAAGCACAGAAGGATGGAACATTTGAGAAAGAAGTTGTTGGAGTACCCATCACAGGCCGGAAAGGAAATGTCACCCTGGTGACAGAAGATGATGAACCGAAGCGGGCAAATTTTGAAAAGATGATAAAATTAAAACCTGCTTTTGAAAAAGGTGGCACCATCACCGCTGCCAATGCTTCAAAAATCAATGATGGGGCTGCCAGTATGGTGATTCTTTCTGAAGATAAGGCGAAAGAGATAAATGTGGAACCAATCGCAAAAATTGTAGCCCAGGCATCATTTTCACAGGAACCTGAATGGTTCACCACTGCTCCGGTGGGCGCTATCGGAAAGGTTTTAGATAAAGCCGGGATGTCTCTTTCGGATATTGACATTTTTGAAATTAATGAAGCATTTGCAGCAGTCACCATGGCTGCGATGAAGGAACTTAATCTCGATCATGAAGTTGTGAATGTTCATGGAGGTGCCGTAGCACTGGGACATCCTATCGGCGCGAGTGGAGCAAGAATCCTGGTAACGCTACTTAATGCCATGCAGATGAGGGATGTTAAGAGAGGAATTGCCGCGATCTGTATTGGTGGTGGAGAAGCGTCCGCTATGATACTAGAGAGGGTATGAAATGGATTTTGATCTGACCGAAGAACAACTTTTGGTACAACAAACCGCAAGGGAATTTGCTGAAAAGGTTTTGGCTCCTGGAGTGATAGAGCGGGACGATAAAATGATTTACCCAACTGAACAGATAAAGGAATTGGGTGAGCTTGGTTTTATGGGGATGATGGTTCCTGAAAAATGGGGCGGCGCTGGATTAGACGCAGTCAGTTACTGTCTGGCGATAGAGGAAATCTCAAAAGTGGAAGCCGCTACTGGAGTTGTTATGTCAATTAATAATTCCTTAGTTTGCCAGCTCATGATGGATTGGGCTACTGATGATCAGAAGAAGAGGTATCTTAGAAAACTTGCTTCAGGGGAGTGGTTAGGCGCTTTTTCATTAAGCGAGCCTCAGGCAGGATCGGATGCCTCTAATCTCCTTACTTTTGCAGAAAGAAAAAATGATCATTACGTTATTAACGGCACAAAAAATTGGGTTTCAAATGGGATCCATTCCAATATTGTGATTGTTTTTGCTATGACGGAAAAAGGTGTGGGTTATAAAGGTGTCTCAACATTTATTGTGGAAAAGAGACGAAAGGGAATATCTACCGGAAAAAAAGAAAATAAGTTGGGTATTCGTGCATCTGATACCTGTGAGATATATTTTGATAATTGTGAGATTCCCGTAGAAAACAGGCTTGGTAGAGAAGGAGACGGATTTAAAATAGCTTTAAAGGCGCTTGACGGTGGAAGAATTGGAATTGCATCGCAAGCCTTGGGGATTGCTCAAGCGGCTTTGGAGGCGTCTGTCCGTTATGCGAAAGAGCGGAAACAGTTCGGTAAATCCATTTCCCAGTTTGGCGCCATTCGTGAAAAGATAGCCACCATGGCAACGGAGATTTCAGCCGCTCGTTTGTTGACCTATCATGCTGCATATCGTAAAGATAAAAAACAGCCTTATTCAAAAGAAAGCGCCATGGCGAAATATTTTGCCTCAAAAACTGCAATGAGTGCATCTACTGAATGTGTGCAGATTTTTGGTGGATATGGTTATATGCAGGAGTACGGTGTGGAGAGACTCATGCGGGATGCAAAAATCACCCAGATTTACGAAGGGACGTCAGAAATTCAAAAATTGGTTATAGCCAGATCATTATTGGAGGAATAATCTATGGAAATATTAGAAGTTGAACAGAAAATTGACTGGAACAATCTAACGTTCAGTATAACACCAACCAGAAGCATGTATTTTGCTACATGCGATTTAGGGGGAGAATGGGAACCGGGAGACTTGATACCTTATGGCGATTTTAAGATATCTCCCGCAGCAGGTGTTTTGAACTATGGTCAGGGAGTTTTTGAAGGAACCAAAGCATTCAAAACCTTGAAAGGTAGAGATATATTATTCAGACCTGATAGAAACGCAAAACGATTTATCAAATCCGCAGAAAGACTTTGCATTCCTCCCGTACCTGAGGAAATGTTTCTGAAAGCCGTGGAGATAACCGTCCGGGACAATGCCGATTATATTCCCCCGGTGGGAAAGGGAAGTCTATATGTAAGACCCATCATTTGGGGAACAGGACCGGTATTGGGAGTTAAACCAGCTCCATCGTACACGTTTGTCGTCTATGTCTCACCTGTGGGACCTTATTTTAAAGGGGGTATGAGAGCTCTTCATTTAAAGGTTACCAGATATTTTCACCGGGCAGCTCCGAAAGGGACAGGCAACGCCAAAGCGATTGGAAACTATGCGGCTTCTTTATATCCTCTGAAATTGGCGAAGGAGCGGGAATTTGATGAAGTGATTTATCTGAATGCTGCAAATGAAAACCTGGTAGAAGAAGTTGGTTCAGCCAATATTTTTATTCTCAAAGATAATGTACTCAAAACCCCAAAGTTAGGAGGTTCTATCCTTCCTGGGGTCACCCGTGATTCGGTCATTCAACTTGCCCGGGAAATTCTTGGTTTGGAGGTATTGGAAACAGACGTGACGGTCAATGATGTATTATTTGCCGATGAAGTTTTTTGTACGGGTACGGCCGCAGTCATTACACCCATTGGTAAAATTACTACAGATGACGATTTTCAGGTAATTGGCAATGGTGAAATCGGTTCATTAACCCGAAAACTGTACGATACCCTTACCGGTATTCAGCGTGAGAGGATCGAAGATACTTTCGGATGGGTTCATC
Organism: Fidelibacterota bacterium; assembly: GCA_022562455.1. Taxonomy (GTDB): domain Bacteria; phylum Fidelibacterota; class Marinisomatia; order Marinisomatales; family SCKK01; genus SCKK01. Next base: position 6,327 of record JADFPG010000033.1, read on the forward strand.
CTGTCCCAATGTATAAATGAAACTTCGGGAGAGCGTACAGGAGGAGCAAGGGTGCAAGGGAGCGGTGGAGCAGAGGAGCGGAAACTTGAAACTTGAAACTGGAGCATGAAGTAATTGAAAGAAGTTTATAAACTGCTCCAAAGGAGCCCCATTGGGGGATGTATATAAATTGGCTGAAAAGCTCTCGGATTTAATATGGTATGCTTTCGATGAATGGTCAAAAAAGGTACAGAAAAGTATCGGATACCAGATCATTTGTTCTGCTGACAGTATTGCATCTAACATTGCGGAAGGGTATGGACGATATACACCGGCGGATAGGAGGAATTTTTACCGTTATGCGCGAGGATCATTTCACGCAAAGGGAGTCCCTATGGGAGACGAACTTGGTCCAAAGCTAAATGCATTTATCACAAGCACAAAATGAAACTATAGGTGGATAATTGATAATCAGTCAACAAACCCAGTTTCAAGTTTCAAGTTTCTACTACCTGCTCAAAGCTATTTTTAGGTGAAATATATCGTTAAAAGTCGTCGCCAGGCGAGAGAGGTTGTTCTGCAGGCGCTCTATGCATATATACTCACTCAGGATGATCCTGATAAAATCCTCAATGACCAAAGAAAGGATAAAAAGTTTGAGAATGAGTTAGACGATTTCGCCTGTAAACTGTTAAAAAAGACGATCGAAAAACTGAAGTGGAGTAAAGCGGAAATTGTCCGTCGACTTCAGAATTGGGAGTATGACCGTGTTGCTTTGGTGGATCGTCTTATACTCCAGATGATGATCACTGAGATGGTCTTTATGGACGACATTCCCCCGAAAGTTTCCATCGCCGAAGGTGTGGAGATTGCCAAGAAATACAGCACCGCAGAAAGCGGAGCTTTTGTGAATGGGATTCTGGATTCTGTTTATCATTCTCTGGAGAATTTAACCGCATCAACACATTAAATGCGCCTCGCCATCATCTCCGATATCCACGCCAATCGAGAGGCGCTGGATACGGTACTTGCATCTATCGAAAATCAATCTGTTGACAAAATCATCTGTCTGGGCGACCTGGTAGATTATGGTGTAGAACCATCCTATTGCATTGAAAAGGTCAGACGTATTGCAAATATTATTCTGTATGGTAACCACGATGAAGCGGCGGCCACAGAGATTAATCTTCATTGGTTTAATAAAGAGGCAAGAAAATCAGCCCTCTGGACTCGTGAAAAATTATCAGATGAGGAAAAAGAGTATTTGAAGACACTTGAGTTGTCTCACATTGAGGATAGTTGTCTTTTTGTTCACAGTACACCGGATCCACAAAACGACTGGTATTACATTACAAACTGGTTTGATGCAGCAGAACAATTTGATAATTTTGACCAGAGTGTTTGCTTCGTTGGACACTCACATGTACCTGGTTTTTATTCATTGAGCAGTAATCAAAACGAATATAGTGAGGGTAAAATTCCTTTGCAAATGAATGACAAAATCATCATTAATGTAGGCAGCGTGGGACAACCGAGGGATAGAGATCCCCGGGCGTGTTATGTAATTGCCGATCATGAAAATTCAACTGTTGAATTTATTCGTGTTCCGTATGATGTGGAGAAAACTGCGAACAAAATTTCATCAGAAGGTGTTTCATATTTCCATGCTCGAAGAATACTATTGGGAATTTAAAATTGAATATTGTCTAAAGTACTCTGTGAGTAGAATGAATAGAGAATCGTGGATTAAATAAAGAAGATATGCTTAATACGTTCAAAAAAATATTCGGGACAAAATCTGAAAGGGAGGTCAAAACTTATCAACCTATTGTGGATGAGATAAATGTTATTTATGCAGGATTGCAGGAAAAATCTGATGAGGAATTAGTTGCTCGAACAGAAGAGCTGAAATCACTGGTTCGTGAACATCGGGAAAAGGCAGAAACTGAGGCGGAAGAAAAAGGACTGATAAAGGAAGAAAAAGATAAATTTATTTTCGAGGCGGAGCAGGAAGTCCTTGATGAAATATTGCCTGAAGCTTTTGCTATGGTGAAAGATACTTGCCGTCGTTTGTGTGGTGAAACATGGAAAGTTGTAGGACAACCTACTCCCTGGGAAATGATCCCTTACGATGTTCAGCTTGTGGGCGCTGTTGTACTTCATAAGGGACATGTTGCTGAAATGAAGACGGGCGAGGGGAAAACGCTGGTAGCTACGATGCCAATTTACCTGAATGCTCTCACGGGTCGGGGTGTCCACATTGTTACCGTTAATGATTACCTTGCCCAACGCGATTCTGAGTGGATGGGGAAAATATTTGAACGTCTGGGATTAACCGTCGGATCAATATTGAACCAGATGGATAACGAACAACGGAGAGAAATTTACCATAGAGATATTACTTACGGCACAAACAATGAATTCGGGTTTGATTATTTGCGTGACAATATGGCTCTCTCAAAGGAAGACCAGTCTCAACGCCCGCATTACTACGCCATTATAGACGAAGTCGACTCCATTCTTATTGATGAAGCCAGAACCCCTCTCATCATTTCCGGCGCTGTTGACCATCCCACGGATTCAAAGTACACCGAATCCAAACCTCTTGTAGAACGGCTGGTGAAAAATCAAACCAGGTTGGTAAACCAGATTGTCGATGAAGCGGAAGCTTTTTTGGAAAAGGGAGAGGAATACGAGGCTGGGTACAAGCTGTTGCAGGCGTCTCGAGGCGCACCCAAAAACCGCCGTCTGCATAAAGTTTTCCAGGAGCAGGGGACCCGTAAGTTGGCGTTCAAAGTAGAATCTGACTACCTGCGGGATAAGCGGTTACATGAAGTGGATGATGATCTCTATTATAGTATTGATGAGAAAAGTCATATTATCGATTTGACAGAAAAAGGGAGGGAAACGCTTGCTCCCGACGATCCGGAAATGTTTGTGATTCCTGATTTGGGTGAAATGCTGCACGAGATCGAAACAAATGACGCCATAGATCCTCTTGAAAAACGGAAGGAAGCTGAAAAAGCACGTTTGTTACATAGTGATAGAAGTGAACAAATTCATAATTTGAGCCAGCTTCTGCGCGCATATTCGTTGTATGAAAAGGATATTGAATATGTTGTACAGGATGGCAAGGTTCTCATTGTAGACGAATTCACAGGGCGCATTCTTCCGGGTCGCCGGTACAGTGATGGGCTGCACCAGGCAATCGAGGCAAAGGAAAATGTGAAAATTGAAAGAGAAACCCAAACCTTAGCTACAATCACAATTCAGAACTATTTTCGTTTGTATCAAAAACTGGCAGGGATGACCGGTACGGCTGAAACAGAGGCAGAAGAGCTTCATTCCATATATGGACTTGATGTAACTGTTATTCCTACCCATGAATCGGTCATCAGAGATGACAATGAAGACCTTATTTATAAGACAAAGAGGGAAAAGTTCAACGGAGTGTTGGATGAGATTGTGGATTGTTATCATCGGGGTCAGCCGGTACTCGTGGGGACCATCTCGGTGGAAGCATCAGAGACACTTTCGCGCATGTTGAAACGCCGGGGCGTACCCCATAATGTGTTAAACGCCAAACAGCATCAAAGTGAGGCGGAAATCGTAGCGCGAGCGGGGCATCGGCAGGCTATTACCATCGCCACGAACATGGCGGGACGTGGCACAGACATCAAATTAGGAGAGGGTGTGATAGATCTGGGTGGACTCCACATTATGGGAACGGAACGTCATGAGGCAAGAAGAATCGATTTACAGTTGAAGGGAAGGTCGGGGCGCCAGGGAGATCCCGGTTCTTCTGTTTTTTATTTGAGCCTCGAAGATGATCTGATGCGCTTATTTCAAAGTGATCGAATTGCAAGTATTATGGATCGATTGGGTATTGAAGAAGGTGAAGTTATCACAGCAAAAATGGTGACAAAGTCAATCGAACGGGCGCAAAAAAAGGTGGAAGCAAGAAATTTCTCTATTCGTAAGCGACTGCTGGAGTATGATGATGTCATGAATCAACAGCGGGAGATTATCTATAGTAGACGGAATGGAGCATTACAACATGAGGATATTCGAGAGGAAATCGAGATAATTCTTGATGAATATATTTCTGATATTTTGGAAGCTTATACGGATTCCGAAACTGATCCTTCGGAATGGGATTGGGAGGGGATGGAAACTGAACTCACCTCCACACTCACTATTTCTTCAGATGATGAATTACAGAATAGTGATTCACCGAACTCATTAGGGAAAGCAATTAAAAATCGAGCACAGGAAGTTTATAGTGCCCGGGAAAGTTTGGTACCTTCAGGAATCATGCGAGCTTTTGAAAGGTACGTCTTACTAAGGACCATTGATGAAAAATGGAAAGATCATCTATATGCTATGGATCAGTTACGGGAGGGGGTTCAATTAAGAGCTTATGGACAAAAAGATCCGTTGCTGGAGTATAAATCAGAAGGTTTTCAGATGTTTATAGAAACACTTCGACAGATCAATAAAGATACAGTACAAAGATTATTTCGCACACAATTACAGGGGATGGAAAGAGCACCCTCTCTGCCCAGGGGTCGCCAACCACGGAATATTCGGGTCCAGCATTCTGATACCACCGGTATGGGATTTACTACCGGATCCGATGATGGAGGACGACAACCCCAAGCACAGAAAGCTGGAAAATCGCGACCTGTTCATGTAGAGAAAAAAGTGGGTCGCAATGATCCTTGTCCATGTGGTAGCGGGAAAAAATATAAAAAGTGCCATGGTAAGTAAAAACATGGATTATTTCTTTATTTAACTGTATTGCCTGCCTGCCGTCAGGCAGTGGTCCAATTCTTGTGGTTAGTGTGGAGGTAATTACTTCTGCTCTTGAAGGAGAAATTGAGTTAAAATTTACTCAGGCCACCGCCTCTGATGAAGCGGGTGATCCTACAATCTTTTCATTTGGAATGGGAGGATTGTTTGATATCGGCACAACCGGGATTTCGGATGAAAGCCGGAAAATAGTCTCGGAGTATTTTGCGTTACATCAAAACTATCCGAATCCCTTTAATCCGGTAACCACTATTGCCTACGATTTACCTGAGGCGGGAGATATCACTGTAACGATCCTGAATATACTCGGTCAGGAAGTTACAAAATTAGTAAATGGTTACCAGCAAGCAGGTGTTTATCGAGTAGTCTGGGATGGACGGGATAACAATGGACAAGCTGTGAACAGTGGACTTTACTTCTATCAGATAAAGAGTAAGAAGTTTATGGCTGCGAAAAAAATGATCCTTTTAAAATAGCAAGTTGATCATATTTTCTGATCTGTGGGGACAAATTTAATTGTCCCCTTTTATTTTTTAATGATGATTGAAATCCGTTAAATTTGACCGCCAAAAATGTAGTGATGATGCAGTGGTAAAATCCAGGCATTCTGATTTGTCGGATAGATGATTAAAATGCTAAGTGTGATCAGACACTTATTTATACCGGGGTGGCGGAACTGGTAGACGCGCCAGATTTAGGATCTGGTCTCTAATGGAGGTGAGGGTTCGACTCCCTTCCCCGGTACGAAATAGAATATACATCTCAACATCAAAATGTTGGGATATCAGTTTGGCTGTGTGAGTTCGAGTCCCTCTGCCGAAGCTCATAATCATTGAGTGTAACAAGAGGTCAAATATCTGATAGACCGGGAAGGCAAATCGTTGTTGGAGACAGTGGTTTAAGGTTCTATGGAGCAGTTAGGTCCCGTACTGATGACGGCATTAACTACGGGACTGGCATTGCTTCCTCTGGCATTGGCGGCGGATAAACCGGGGAGCAAAATCCAGTCGCCCATGTCTATTGTAATTTTGGGTGGATTATTTGCAGCCACATTCCTGAATCTAATCGTAGTGCCAGTGCTGTTTTTGAAGTGGGGGAAGAAATCTGTCTGATAACCGTTATACCCGGGATTATTCACCGTCCCAACGCGCCGGGACCAAGTGACATACCTGTCTGCCTGTCCGTCCGGCAGGCGGGCCGACAGGCAGGAAGGTAAAATAAGTAGATGGTTAGCATCAGCATATTATTCCACAAATGGTGAAGGTTCAGTGAACCCATTATATTGTAGTAAAGCTTTGTTTGTAAATAACTCAAAATTGTAACGGGTTTACTGAATACTTACATTTATTCTTTAAACATATACATTCTATTATTTGATTTTTAAATTCATATGCAGAATCTAATCTAATAAAAGGAGTAATATGATACAGTTTATCCATGCTATTGATGTATTTCTTCCCTTGGTATACGCAATATCCTTGGGGACTTATCTAAGTTTTTTTCTTGTCAAAAATCCAACTTTGGGTAGATTTGCATCTCATTTCTTGTTCCTTGGGATATTGGTACACATAATCTTTTTAGGTAGTAAATGGGCATATTTCGGGTTTTTTCCCATCGCCAGTTCGTTTGCATCTTTATCTATGTTAGCATTAGCGATTGGTATTGTCTATTATATAGTGGAAAAAATCGTTAAGGAAGGAAGAACGGGGATTTTTTTCTTATCGATTATTTTTGTCTTTCAACTTATTTCATCCATGTTTATCAAATATGATCAAATTCCCAACCAGTTGTTATCAGATCCTAAATTTGGAGTTCATACAACTTTTACATTATTGGGCATCTCCGCATTGGCAATATCTGCGCTGTATGGTTTGATGTATATCATGCTGGTAAAAGAAATAAAAAGTCGTCATTTTGGTGTTATCTACGATGGATTGCCTTCTTTAGAAATATTGGGAAAAATGGGAAGGTATTCGACTGTCGTGGGGATTGTTGTGCTTGGTATTGGTATCTTATTAGGACATTTATGGGCGTATAAAGTTCTAGGGTATTTTTTCAAATTTGATCCAAAAATAGTTATTACAGACATAGCATGGCTTGCTTATGTAGGAGGATGGATTATTGTCCGGAAGAAGCGATGGTATGGCTTACGCGGGAGTATGATTACCTTTTGGGGATTCTTACTATTTTTCACCTTAATGGTGTTTGTCAACTTTATTTACAAGGGCTTTCATAAGTTTATGTAATGCATTCACTCTCTATTGTTCTAATATCGTACAGTCATAAGAATGCTGACATTGCATTCCGAGATCAGATTGCTCTCAACAGTGACGAGATAATTCATTTCATAGAAGTAGCGATGATTGATACAAAAATAATGAAGGAGATTGCGGTAATTTCGACCTGTAACCGAACTGAGTTTTATTTTGTTACTCAAGCGCCTACCCAACTATTTCCATGGCTGGTAGAAAAGTATACGACTATTAGAGGTGTGGATATTAACAGAGATGCCCCAACTCCACTAACCCAGTATGATAGGGATGCTGTCATGCATTTGATGGCGGTGGCAGGTGGACTCGAGAGTATGATGCTCGGTGAAAACCAAATTCTAATACAGGTTAAAAGCAGTTATAAGCTCAATCTCTCCAGTTCCTATAAGTTCCCTATTCTCAATCGCTTGTTTCAAGATGCCATCAGGGCGGGAAAGTCGATTCGAACCAAAACCGCCTTATGTCAGGGTGCAGTATCCATAAGTATGGCAGCGGTGGAACTGGCTCGGAAAATTTATTCAAGTTTTTCCAAACGGAATGTATTGATTATTGGTGCTGGTGAAACGGCTGAGCTGGTCGCTTTGCATTTTCATAGGTTGGGTGTTAATCACTTCATAATTGCCAACAGAGATAAGAAACGGCGGGAAAATCTGGCATCTAAATATGATGCACAACCAATCTCTTTAGAAAGGATAGCAGATGCCTTGCAAGAGGCAGACATTGTCGTAACTGCGACAAAATCTCCCACCTATTTAATTACCAATGACATAATAGCGACAGTTCTCAAGAGTCGTAATCAACGATCTATTTTAATCATCGATATAAGTTCCCCAAGGAATGTGGAGCCTGAGATTGCTGACATACCCGAAGTGTTCTTGTACAATATTAGTGACTTAAGACAAGTCGTAATAGAAAGTTTGGAAAAGAGGAATAAAGAAATTCCAGCAGCTGAAGCTATTGTCAAAGAAGTTGCCGAGGAATTTATGGATTGGTACAGAGCTCTTGAAGTGGTGCCAACTATTTCCAAACTGGCTGGTTACTTTGACCATATTCGTACCCAGGAATTAGGGAAATACATCCACAAGGCTTCAGAAAAAGAGTACCAACATCTTGACGAGCTCTCTAGAAGTATTGTGAGGAAACTCCTACATTACCCTATCTCGGAATTGCGGAAACAAAACCACAAAGGAGATCTGAGTGTCACTAAGATTGATGCCCTGTGGGATTTATTCCATTTACGGGAATTCGATAAGAAACCCGAATGAAGAAGATACTGTTAGGAACTCGCGGGAGCCAACTTGCACTTTGGCAAGCTGAGTACGTTCGTAACCTTCTTCTGAAGAATATTGAAGATATCGAGGTAGCCATTGAAGTTATCAAGACAATAGGTGATCAGATAAAAGACAAGCCGCTGCCGGATATCGGTAGGAAGGGTTTGTTTACTAAAGAGATTGAAGATGCTCTTTTAGAGGAGCAGATTCATGTTGCTGTTCACAGTTTGAAAGATCTGTCGTCGACCCTGCCGGATGGTTTGGTTTATGCCGGTTCACCACCCCGAGCTGACTGCAGGGATACATTTTTATCCAACCGTTGGCAATCTTTGAAATCCGTTCCAAAAGGAGGGCGGATTGCTACGGGAAGCGTACGCCGTAGAGCCCTCGTCAAGGCGGAAAATCCCCATGTCATTTGCCAGGACCTGCGGGGGAATATTAAAACCCGACTACGAAAACTAAAGGTGGAGGATTGGGACGGCATTATTATGGCTGCTGCGGCTCTGGAACGTTTGGGACTAGTGGATGATATTACTGAATACCTTGATCCTGAAACGTTTGTACCCTCCGTTGGTCAAGGGGCAATTGGCTTGGAGGTGAAAGAAACACGGGAAGATGTCCTTTTAATGATGCGTATGATTAGTGATCCGGATACTGTTACGTCGGTCACTGCCGAACGGGCTTTTATGCATCACTTAGGTGGAGGATGTTCGGTACCCATCGGTGCTTGGGGACGATTGGTAAATGGTCAACTGAACTTAATAGGCTATTTTGCTACCGTGAGTGGAAAACGGTTTATACGCAAAACTGCCATCGGTCCGTTAGAAGAACCAGAAACGCTTGGAATCATGTTGGCTGAACGTTTCAAAGCATTGGGTGTTGAGGCTCTGATGCCACGATGACTTGGACGATCTACTATACCGGCCAGACCCAACCCGAGGTGCAAATTGATATACTAAAGACTGTCCGTTTTTATCACATGCCTACCATACGAATAACGTACGAACACACAAGCTCATTTCGTAAGGTTGAAGCTTATTTAAAACAAAGTGCATGGATTGTCTTTTTTAGTAAAAATGGTGTACGGGGTTTCCATTACTGGCTGACAGAACTCAGTCAATCCCTGTCTCGATTTACCACAACCATCTGGACTGTTGGAGAGGCAACAGGTCGAGCGGTAGAAAGGATTTTTCATCAAACTCCGCAGCAACCTCAGAAATCCAGCGCAATAGGATTAATTCAAGCTTTCCAAAGACAAAAGAAACATCCTCTTCTTCTTATAACTGGTCATAGATCGCGCTTGGAATTTCCCACATGGCTCCGGCAAGAGGGGTGGGATTTTATGCAGGTTCCGGTATACAGGACTGAACTCTATGAAAACATAGTGTTGCGGCAAGAATTCCAGAATATAGAGGAAGAGGTCGTGATTTTTACCGCTCCATCAACCGTACAGGGGTTTTTGAAAAGTGTTGCCATTCCAGACCTATCAAATATTATAGCCCGCCTCATTTCCATTGGACCCACGACAACTGAAGAGGTTAAATCCCTGGGTGGACAGGTTTCTTACGAAGCTCCGATTCCAAGTGTTTCTCACATTATCACCACCTTGGTCTCAGATACTGTTTTCACAGCACAAAATTTTGGTTGATTAATACTAAGTGTCTGTCTATAAATTGAGGTAAATGAGTCGTGAAACGTGAATATTTGAAACGTGTAAAATATGTTCACGTCGGAGAAGGAAGTTATGATAATTCAAATTTTGCCACATGGATGATATTATGGATAGACTCTAAGTAATGAATTCTCGCGAAAGATTCTTAGCCGCCTGCCAGCGCCAGCGACTTGACCGTCCCCCCCTCTGGATAATGCGTCAGGCTGGCCGCTATCTGCCTGAATACCGGGCTCTGAAAGAACAATATGGATTTCTTAAGATAGTTAAGACACCGGAATTAGCTGCACAAGTTACCCTTCAACCCCTGCAACGTTTTCCACTGGATGCCGCTATTTTGTTCAGCGATATTTTGGTCATTCCTGAAGCTATGGGGCAACCCTACACGTTTAAGGAAAGCGGCGGAATTAATATGGCATTCAGGATTGATACAAGAGACAGGTTTCGTGATCTATCCCTACATGGACTGTATGAAAAATTGCAATATGTTTCCGGTGCCATTCGCATTGTCAAAAATGAATTGGCTGGGGAAAAAGCATTGATCGGATTTGGTGGATCACCCTGGACATTGGCCACCTACATGGTAGAAGGTGGTAGTTCAAGAAGTTTTACCCGAATTAAAACTCTGTTATATTCCGATCCAACCTTGCTCCATCGTTTGCTGGATAAACTGACTCGAGCTCTCTGCATTTATTTTGATCTTCAGATAAACGCAGGGGTGGATGCTATACAGATCTTTGACAGCTGGGGTGGAATCCTGACTCCGACAACCTATTGGGATGTTTCCGCCCAATATATGGCGAAAATTGTCAAGTTTGTGAATGGGCGGGTTCCGGTGATTATCTTTTCTCGAGGTGCCCATCATTGGATTGAAGATCAGCGCCGGATTGGAGCCGATGTCCTGAGCCTGGATTGGACATATTCCATAGCCAAGTTTTACGACCAGTTGGTAGGTACGGCAGCAGTCCAAGGAAATCTAGACCCAACTGTGCTAAGCATCACTCCGACGGCAGTCAGGTCGGAGAGTCTAAAAATTCTTGAAGCTATGCGGAATCGTCAAGGACATATATTTAATCTTGGACACGGGATTTTACCTGATGCTAAAATTGAATGCGTTGAAACCTTAGTCGATACTGTGAGAGAATTTAAATGAAACTCTCATCCAGAAGTTTCGGAACAAACCTGCCCGACTTGAGCACATGGTCAGGCGGGGAAGGATGAAAAAATGAAGCAGTATATAGAGGAGCAGGGGTGCAAGGGAGCGGGGGAGCAAGAGCATACTACTGGGAAGATAAGAAGAAAGGAGGAAACCGCATTATGATACAGAGTCACAAAGAATTGGAGGTCTACCAGATAGCATTTGAAAGTGCAATGGCCGTCTTTAAGGTATCGAAGGGCTACCCGAAGGAAGAACTCTACTCGCTCACTGACCAAATTAGGCGCTCTTCCCGTTCTGTATGTTCAAATATAGCTGAGGCGTGGCGAAAAAGACGATACGTGGCAGCCTTTGTGGCAAAGTTGAACGACGCAGAAGCAGAAGCTGCCGAAACGCAAACATGGCTCGACTTTTCGTTGGCTTGTGGATATTTGGAAGAGGGTATCAATAAAAAGCTATTTGGTGACTATGACAACATCTTGGGAAAGCTGGTCAATATGATAAACAATCCTGATCCTTGGCTGCTAAAGAGGTAAACATGAATAAGTTCCTCCAGACTCCTATAGGTTCAAAACACCTCATGCATCATTTCGGTCTGCCTTTCGTTCACCTCATTCTTGCTCTCATTGAATGGTTCTCGTCCTCTATTGGTACCTCGCTCCTCTGCTCCCTTGCTCCGAAGCTCCCCTGCTCAAAGCCATTTTAAGGTGAAAAACAGGAGTAGGTATAGATATTACGATTCACGAAAAGGAAAACATAATGACTCTGCAAGTTGATCTCAATTTAATCAAAAAATATGATAAACCAGGTCCGCGGTATACCAGTTATCCTACCGTTCCACATTTTAGTGAATCCGTAGGGATCAACGAATGGGAAGAACAGATTCGATTGAATAATCAAGTTAATAATCGGGATCTGTCCCTTTATTTCCATCTCCCTTTTTGCGATACCTTATGCTGGTTCTGTGGTTGCACAGTTGTAATTACCAGGCGACAAGATAGAATTGAGGAATATTTAGATTATCTCTTTACGGAAATAGACCTGATTAAAGAACGGCTTCACCCCAATCGGAAAGTGGTGCAGTTGCATTTTGGTGGTGGAACTCCTACCTATTTATCTCCCGATCAAATACTTGGTTTAGGGGAAAAAATTCACCGATCATTTACCTTTGCACCTGATTCAGAACTGGGTTGTGAAATGGATCCCAGGGAGATAACCAGGGATCATATCAATGCCTTACGTGAAATGGGATTTAACCGTGCTTCAATGGGGGTTCAAGATTTCAAACCTGCTGTTCAAAAAGCTGTGAATCGCATCCATTCAAAAGAAATGGTAAAGGAAGTGGTAGATTGGATACGTGAAGCAGGCTTTCAATCTCTCAATCTTGATTTAATCTATGGTCTACCTTTACAAACTCCCAATTCCTTTGAAAAGACTCTGCAGGATATTCTAGAATTAGATCCAGACCGTCTTGCCATCTTTAATTATGCTCATGTGCCGTGGATGAAGCCACATCAGAAGCTGATTAAAGAAAGTGAACTGCCTTCTCCGGAGGAAAAATTGGATATATTGAAGATAGTAATTGAAACCTTGACTTCGTCTGGTTATGTATATATTGGGATGGACCATTTCGCCAAAGAAAATGACGAATTGGCGATCGCACAACAGGAAAAAAGTTTGCAGAGGAATTTTCAGGGCTATAGTACAAAATCCGGTGTGGATATCTATGCCATGGGCATGTCGTCTATTAGTCAATTGGATTTTATTTATGCTCAAAATTATAAAGACCTTACTACTTATTATAACCGAATTAAGAAGGGTGTTTTACCTATTGAAAAGGGATTTATTATGTCAGAGGATGATATAACACGTAGAAATGTAATAATGCAATTAATGTGTGATATGGAACTCGATTACAATGTAATATCCAGCCAAATGGGGATTGATTTTCGCAGCTATTTCAAAAGTGATTTGACAAAATTGGATGAATTTGAAACCGATGGTTTACTGGTGAGAAGTCAAGATAAAATAACGATAACGGAAGAGGGACGTTTATTCATTCGAAATATCGCCATGACATTTGATGCATATTTGGATAAGTCACAAACACAGTATTCCAAAACGGTATGAATGGTAAAAGACATGCTGTTGTAATTGTTAATTTGGGAGGGCCATTTAATCTTGGCGAAGTCAAACCGTTTCTCAAAAAGCTTTTTCAAGACCCTGACATCTTTCACTTTCCATTTGGTAAAATTGGACAGCGTTTTTTTTCATCCATGGTTGCAACTCTTCGGGCTCCTGTATCAAAGAAATATTATGCTGCGATTGGAGGAACTTCTCCACTTCACGCCAATACCGTCGCACAGGCGACGAAGCTTCAGAAGTTTCTTCAAGCGCAAGGTGTGGATTTTACCGTGTTTACTGCCCAGCGTTACTGGCATCCTTCAATAGCTGAAGCTGTGGCTCAAATAATGAAAGACATGTTTAGTACTGTTACTTTAATACCTCTTTTCCCTCAATATTCCACCACCACCACCCAATCCGTTATTAACGAGTGGAATAGGCATGCTGTAGAATTACCAAAAGCCTTTATTATCAAACGATTTTATCGCGAGGATGGATTTATCAGAGCTTGTGAACAACAAATTAAGAGAAAATTGAAAGACTTTAACACACCACCACACATCCTGTTTTCAGCACATTCCATTCCTGTGAAGCGAGTTCTCGATGGAGATTCTTATGAGTCGGAGATTACGGAATGCATGGAATTGATCATTGATCGATTGGGACGGGAATATTCGTATTCTCTCTGCTATCAGAGCAAAGTGGGACCCGTTAAATGGTTATCACCCTCTATACGACAGGCTATCGATGATTTGATTTCTCAGGATATTCGACGCGTGTTGGTTGTTCCCCTTAGCTTTGTTTCGGAACATGTTGAGACGCTTTATGAACTGGATATTGTAATACGTAATTACGCTCTGAAGAATGGAATTGTGCAGTTTGAACGGGTGAGTACAGTCCAGGATCACGATGAATTTATTGGTGCTCTTAAAAGACTGGTACTGGAGGTAGTCTCATGAATAAATCCGTAGTCATTATAGGAGGCGGTATTGCAGGGTTAACCGTGGCATTCCGATTGAAAAAAGCAGGTTTGGATGTAACTCTTTTTGAATCCGGTTCTCGAGTAGGAGGGGTAATGTTTTCTACTGAGGAGGATGGTTATCTGGCGGAAACCGGTCCCAATACCATTTTAGAAACTTCGCCTAAAGTAACTGGGATTGTTAGTGATCTTGGATTGGATGGTGAGAAAATATATGCGAATGAAGCTTCTAAGATCCGGTTCATCGTTAAAGACCGGAAACCTGTTCCGCTACCACTATCACCCCTGTCTTTTTTCAAATCGCCATTATTCAGTAAGGGAGCTAAACTACGTTTGCTCAAGGAACCGTTTATTGAAGCTTGGGATAATCAGTATGAGGAGTCGCTTTCGCAATTTGTTGTGCGCCGACTGGGGCAGGAGTTTTTGGATTATGCCATTAATCCCTTTGTGGCTGGTGTGTACGCAGGAGAACCTGACCACCTTAGCGTTCGTCATGCTTTACCAAAGCTTTATCAACTTGAGCAGAAATATGGAAGTTTGATAAAAGGTCAAATATTTGGTGCGAAGGAACGGAAAAAACGTGAGGAAACTTCCAAACAACGTGCTCGCATGTTTTCATTTCTTCACGGGTTAAAAACATTACCCGAAGCTTTTCAGAAGGCTCTTGGGGATAGTATTCAAAAAGACACAACTGTAAATGATGTTACACCAATGAAAGTGGGATGGTGGGTACACTATAAAAAAGGGAATAATACAACGAAAACGGTGACTACTGATTTTATCGTATATGCAGGTACGGCCTTTGGTTTAAAAGAAATGACATTGGCCAAACAATCAAAAGATGATTTTGTATTTTTTCAAAAGATTTATCATCCACCTGTTGCAGTATTAGTTTTAGGTTTCAAACGGGAAGATGTCGATCATCCCCTGGAAGGATTTGGTATGCTAATTCCCAAAGTTGAAGATTTTCACACACTTGGTGTCCTTTTTTCATCCACACTTTTCCCGAATAGGGCTCCAAGGGGCTATGTAACATTAACAATTTTCATTGGTGGTTCACGTCAACCTGAAAATGCCTTGAAGTCTGAACCCGAGCTTATTGATATGGCGTTGGCAGATATGTCGACCCTGTTAGGAGTACGTAGTAAACCTACTTTTGTCGAACATACCTTTTGGGAGCAAGCGATACCTCAGTACGATGTGGGTTTTGGAACTTTTAAGGAAAAATTAAATGACTTGGAGAAACAGTACCCCGGATTGTATTTCGCAGGGAATTACCGGAATGGAATCTCTGTGGCGGATACCATTGTGAATGCCCATGAAACATCCGAGCGTATTATTAATCAAGTTAGACCGTCGCCGACCCCGAAACGGGTCGGTGAACGGACGATAGTCTAGAAGTCCCGCTCCCTGCCCGACTATTAGGTCAGGCGGGGGCGACCCCGCAACGGCGGGAGATCACCGACGGGATAAAATGAAAATTCCTACCCGCCTGAACGATCCCGAAGTTTCGGGAGGCAGGTACAATGATCTTATTAACGAATAAGTAGGAGGTTTTATGAAATTGGAACGGAGGAATCTTTTGTGTCGTCCTCGAAGATTAAGGAAACATGAAAGCATACGAAGTCTTGTCAGGGAAACTCATTTAACCAAAGATGACTTTATCATGCCGTTATTTGTTGTTGCGGGCAAGAATGTGAAAAAAGAAATAAGTTCTATGCCGGATATTTACCAGTTCTCTCTTGACCAGATTGGCTCAGAGATAGAAACATTACTGAAAGTTGGGATTGAACGGGTGATTCTATTTGGTATTCCTGATGAAAAAGATGAAATTGGATCGGATAGTTTTCGTGATGACGGAATTATTCAGACAGCCATTCGGTTTTTGAAATCGAACTTCCCTGAGCTTTTTATCATTACGGATGTTTGTATGTGTGAATATACAGATCATGGTCATTGTGGTGTTATTCATCAGAGAGATGTTCACAATGATACGACACTTTACTATTTACAGAAACAGGTTGTCAGTCATGCACAGGCAGGGGTGGATATGGTGGCACCTTCAGGTATGATGGATGGTATGGTGGGAGCCATTCGTGAAGCATTGGATAAACACGATTTCCAGGACATTCCTATTATGAGCTACAGCGTAAAATATGCATCGAGCTTTTATGGTCCTTTTCGGGAAGCGGCTGAGTCTACCCCGCAGTTTGGTGATCGCAAGAGCTACCAAATGGATGTTGCTAACATCCGTGAAGCTCTGGTGGAAGTGGAATTGGATATTGAAGAGGGTGCGGATATTATCATAGTAAAACCGGCACTAGCATATCTGGATGTTATTGCTCGAATAAGGGATCTAACTGATTTACCTGTTGCGTGTTACAACGTGAGTGGCGAGTACAGCATGATCAAGGCAGCAGCCCAGAATGGGTGGATTGATGGTGATAAGGTAATGATGGAAACCCTGATCTCGATGAAGCGAGCTGGTGCGGATATCATTATCACTTATTTTGCGAAAGAAGCTGCCAAAATACTTCAGGATCAACATTAAAACATGGTAGAGTGGTGAGTGGTCCATCTTCGTTCCACTACGATGGATAAATGACTGTGGAGCTTGTCAATCGTAATGAAGTGTAGATTGATGGTGAGCTATCATAACCATTCACCAATTAACCAATAACCAACCGTCGAGACGGTATTGTTCTATCAGAGAAATTCAAATACAGAAACATAACCAAGTAATAGAGAAGGTGTACGTGTATGTTTGATTTATCAAAGAGTCGGTCATTGTTGGAAAGAGCGCAATCGTGTATTCCAGGGGGAGTGAATTCCCCGGTTCGCGCGTTTAAAAGCGTTGGTGGAACTCCACCATTTATCGTCAAAGGAGAGGGACCTTATGTTGTCGATGCGGACGGGAATCGATATATCGATTATGTGGGTAGCTGGGGACCCTTGATCCTGGGGCATGCCCATCCTGACGTACTCAACGCCTTGAAACGGGTGATTGATAACGGTACCAGTTTCGGTGCTCCTACTGAAATAGAAATTATTCTAGCGGAGATGATTATTGAACGTGTCCCTTCGGCGGAAATGGTTCGGCTGGTCAATAGTGGGACCGAAGCGACTATGAGTGCAATCCGGGTGGCGCGGGGGGTAACAGGACGTGAAAAAATCATCAAGTTTGATGGATGCTATCACGGGCATGGAGATAGTTTTTTGATTGCGGCCGGTTCCGGCGCTTTGACATTGGGAGAACCAGATTCGCCAGGTGTAACCAAAGGAACAGCAGCAGACACACTCTTGGCAAAATTTAATGATATCGATTCCGTGGAAAACCTGTTTAAGCAATTTAAAGGACAGATTGCTTGTGTCATTGTTGAACCGGTAAATGGCAATGTGGGCTGTATCCCCCCTCAGGGGAATTTCCTTCAGAATTTACGTGATATATGTACGGAGAACGACGCCTTGTTGATATTTGATGAGGTAATGACGGGTTTCCGTATTGCTCGTGGTGGGGCGAATGAATTGTTCGGGGTCGATGTGGATTTATTGACGTTTGGTAAGGTGATCGGAGGAGGACTACCTATCGGAGCCTATGCTGGCAAAAAAGAATATATGTTGGAAGTTTCACCTTCGGGTCCCATTTACCAGGCCGGGACGCTAAGCGGAAACCCTGTGGCTGTCACCGCAGGGATTGAAACATTGAATCATCTTTCACCAGAGAGTTATGACCAGCTTGAACAATTGGGTGAACATATGGAGAGAGGACTACAAACCATAATAAAAACCAACGATTATCCTTTATCTCAACACAGGGTAGGCAGTATGTTTTCTCTGTTCTTCACTGACCGATCAATCCGTAATTATGATGACGTGAAAACATGCAACATATCCCAATTTGCAAAGTACTTTCATGGGTTACTGGAACGAGGGGTTTATATTGCACCCAGTCAATATGAAACGGGATTCATCTCGCTATCTCATACCACCAGGGTTATAGATGAAACTCTTGATCGTATTGATATTGTTTTAGAAAAAGTTTTAAAGTAACTATTTGTAACGATTCAGGCTTCCCGTACGGTCACAAGCTCCCTACGGGACAGGAAGGCGAAGGCGAAGGCTTAGGAACAGTAAGAACCAATGAGTTAGTATGATAGTAAAGACGGGTTTTCTCTGAGGAACCAATTTCATTGGG
>JADFPG010000034.1:0-22142 GCA_022562455.1 Fidelibacterota bacterium
CTCTCTGCTGTAAATTGGATATATCTCCTTAAAAAAGCGGTGGGAAATTACTCTGTCAAGGAAAATATGGCAAAGTAAATCCTTTGGGAAAAGGGATTCTTGAAATGTAAAGGGGGAAGTAGCATCTTTGGGAAATGTGAGAATGATTTTTTAGATTTGCGTTAGAATAATGGAAGAAATTTTAAGCCATGTAGGGGGACAAACTCATGTGCTTTTTAAAGTTTAGTATCATAGTTGGGCTCTGGTTAGTTATGACAAACAATCTCATCCCTCAGAATCAAAATTTAATCGAAGATAAAAATCCGCCTGTGGCGAAAATTGAACCGAAACAACTGAAAATACACGGTGATATTCGTATCGACAACTACTACTGGTTAAAGGAAAGAGAAAATCAGGAGGTTGTTGACTATCTCAACGCCGAGAATGATTATACTCAAGCAGTTATGGCTCATACGAAAGATTTTGAAGATTTATTGTTCGAAGAAATAAAAGGTAGAATCAAGCAGACAGATGTGTCGGTTCCCTACAAATTAGATGATTATTACTATTACTACCGCTATGAAGAAGGGAAGGAATATCCCATTTACTGCCGGAAAAAGGGGTCTCTGGAAAGTCCTGAAGCAATTATGATAGATGCCAATGAATTAGCGGAGGGACATGAATTTCTGTCCATTCGTGGGCGTGTAGTAAGCTCTGAGCAAAATATTATTGCTTTTGCAGTTGATACAGTCGGGCGGAGAATTTATACAATCTATTTCAAGAATCTTGAGACGGGTGAACTTTATACAGATGAAATCCCTGAGGCAACCGGGAATATGGCATGGGCAAATGACAACAAAACCTTGTTTTATACCCGTCAGGATCTCAAGACACTCCGGTCGTATCAGATCTATCGCCACAAATTGGGAACAGATGAGTCGAAAGATGTGCTGGTATACGAGGAAAAAGATGAGACCTTTTCTACTTATGTGTCTAAAACAAAATCAAAGAAGTATCTGCTGATCGGTTCTTATCAAACTCTCAGCAGTGAATACCGCTACCTTAGAGCGGATAATCCTAAGGGGCGGTTCAAAATCTTTTTGAAGAGGGAAAGGAATCATGAGTATGATGTGGATCATTTTCAGGACAAGTTCTATATCCGTACAAACGATCAGGCGAAAAACTTTCGACTGATGGCTACCCCCGTTAATAGAACGAGAAAGAGAAATTGGGTTGAAGTCATTCCCTATCGACCGGATGTACTCTTACGGGGATTTGAAATATTCATGGATCATCTTGTACTTCAGGAACGAAAGAATGGATTGACTCAGATACGGATCATCTCCTGGAATGGAGAAGAGGAGCATTATCTTGACTTTGGGGAACCTGCTTATCTTGCCTATGTAAGTACCAATCCGGACATTAACACGAGAATCCTTCGGTATGGTTACACATCCATGACCACACCAAATTCAATCTATGATTATGATATGGTTACTCGAGAAAAGGTTTTGATGAAGAGAGATGAGGTTTTAGGAGGGTTTGATTCTAATCATTATAGGACAGATCGTTTATTTGCCATTTCATCAGATGGAACAGAAATACCAATCTCAATTGTGTATAGAAAAGGGATAAAAAGAGATGGGAATAATCCACTGCTATTATATGGATACGGGTCGTACGGTTATAGCATGGATGCCACATTCAGTTCACCCAGACTGAGTCTGATTGATCGTGGATTTATTTATGCCATTGCACATGTTCGTGGAGGGCAAGAAATGGGTCGACAGTGGTACGAGGATGGGAAACTGCTCAATAAAAAAAATACCTTCACGGATTTCATTGCCTGTGCGGAATATCTGGTCCATGAAAAATATACAAGTCCGGAAAATCTGTTTGCCATGGGAGGAAGTGCGGGAGGTCTTTTGATGGGGGCGGTGATCAATATGGCACCCGATTTGTTTAAAGGAGTTGTTGCCCATGTACCTTGGGTGGACATTATTACAACGATGCTCGATCCAAGTATTCCACTTACAACAAGTGAATATGATGAATGGGGAGATCCCAACGAAAAGGAATATTATGAGTATATGCTCTCATACTCTCCTTATGATAATGTGCAAGCCAAAGATTATCCCAATCTGTTGGTAACCACAGGACTACACGATTCCCAGGTTCAGTATTGGGAGCCGGCAAAGTGGGTTGCCAAATTAAGGGCGCTCAAGACAGATGAGAATCTGCTTTTGTTAAAAACGAATATGGATGCAGGTCATGGTGGACCTTCCGGACGGTTCAAAAGATATCGGAAAACTGCCTTCCAGTACGCTTTCATTTTGGATTTGGCAGGGATCAAAGAATAAAAGAAAATTAGTAACTATTCAGTAATTATGTTTAATTGCACGAAAGGCAAGCCTCCCGTAGATTTGTAAAAAACCTTAAAAGTGAGAAAGGAGACTTGCCATGCAGAAAGTTAAGATAAAGGATTGGTCTGGTCAATCACTTTACGTTGGAATAGACCTTCATAAACGGAAATGGGTAGTAACGGTTCGTACTCACGAGTTGGAGCTAAAGACCTTCACGACGCCAGCAGACAAACAGGTATTGTTGACCACATTAAAAAAGGGATGGCTGGGAGCCCGGATGAAAGCAGTCTATGAAGCCGGTTGTTTCGAGTATCATCTGGCGGATTTTCTTGATTAACACGGTATTGCGACGATCATTGTTTCGCCCCATAAAATACCGGTAGAGCCAGGTCAGTTTGTCAAGACGGATAAGATAGACAGCCGAAAATTAGCCTGGGAGCTGAGTAAGGGTGGATTGACGGGTATTTATCGACCTGAAAAAGAGGCGTTGTTGGATCGTGAATTGATTCGTAAGCGTAAACCCCGCAGGAAGACGATTCGTAAAGCGATCAGAAAGCAGTTGGGATATATAAGCAGAGACCTGAAGCATATAGATACATTACTGGATGGATTTGAAGGAAAAGATTTTCCTTTGAGTTATAAAATGCTGCGCCAGCTATGGATACTCAAAGAGCTGTTTCGTCAACAGGATATCATGTATAAGACAAAGACACAGAGCATACCGGATCGCATTGTCAGTATCTCTCAACCATATGTTCGTCCAATAGTAAGAGGTAAAGCAAAGGCAAAGACAGAGTCTGGAGCAAAGATAAGTGCCAGTGTAATTGATGGGAAGATTATTTTGGACAGGTTGAGTTGGGATGCGTATAATGAGAGTGAAGATTTAAAACCGGTAGTCGAGAATTATGGTAAAACTAAGTAAGTATATTCAGAAAATTACCCACAGAAAAAACGTTAGGTATTGGGGAGCTAATTGAAACAATACAAACACTATCTAATGACCGGATCTAAAACCCGATACTTATTATCATGAAATCGAATACACTTTCCCTCCTACAAAGATTATCCCGGTATCTTAAACTGAATATCGAGAAGAAGCTGGGGATTGCTTTTGTAGGACTATCAGCGGCTTCCATATTAATGATAGGTGTGTTTGCGATAGTAACGACTACTCGATACATACGAAACAATACTATTGCCGAGCTTGAACATTTTGCGGAAGAAGTGAGTATTCGTCTTCAAGATTTTCTTAACGTCGTTGACTCAGATTTGACGTATATCATGAACTCAAAGCAGTTTCAGGCAGTTTCCACCACATTAATAGATGATCATTCAAGTGAAGCGGACGCTTTTTTAGATTTTATTCGTGGCTTGATGCAAAACAAACAGTTTTACTATGAAATAAAATATTTAGAGGAGTTTACTGAGCCCCTGAGTATAGTTCGTAATCCCGAGAATCCGGAAGAAACAATAATCTCCAAAAAACAGACAAGTTGGAATTTCTACCATCTTCTGGTCAATCCGCAGTATCCTGTGGATAATTTAGTCTACAATGAAATGGTCATGGTACCCGTTGAATTAAGCGCTCAAAATTCAAACGAAACACTTTCTGCTTTCAGTTTTGTCATGCCATATTCGATTGATGGACAATCGCAAAAGGGGTTATTAGTTGCCAATGTGTTTGCTTCCCAAATTTTTTCAATTATTGAAACTTCCGTTAAAAAGAGAGATGTTTTCACCGCCGCCATTGTGGATAAGGAAGGTAATTATCTTTATCACTCAATTAGAATGGCTGATTGGAATAAATGGCTCGCTGAAAAGAATAAATTCAATATTTTTTCTGACTTTTCTAAGTCTAATGCTTTAGAAATAATCCTGGGAGACATGGGATACATTGAAGAAACTGATAATCTTGTTTTTCATATGCCCCTTCTCTGGGGTTCTGCAGCATTGAATCAAAACTACACGTTTTTACTCTCCCGACCAAAGTCCGTAATTTTTGCACCTCTCAGAAAGTTCATTTTATACTCTATTGTTTTCGTTGTGGCATTCTTGCTACTTGCGTTTTTTTTGAGTCACATTGCCACAAAACAATTCGTTCAGCCTATTCAAAATCTTCAAAAAGGCTCTGATATTATTGCCAAAGGAGATTTTACGCACAGGCTCGATATACAGACCGGGGATGAAATTCAAGAACTCGCTGAAAAATTCAATCAGATGGCTCAATCCATTCAAGAAAGAGATAAACTACTCCATGATCACAGCTTCGAATTGGAGAAAAAAGTCTTAGAGAGAACAAATCAACTGACTGAAGAAAAGAATAAACTTCAGATCATTTTGGATAATGTTCCAAGCGCATTTATATTATTAGATAAGAATTACCAAATCCTGACTGCCAGCAGGGCAATCAAAGACTTGACAGGGTATGGTAGCGATGAATCCATAGGGAAAAGATGTTATGAATTGTTCGGATACTCAGATATTTGCGATTATTGCGTCTCCAACCTCACTGATAACTCAAAGATAACCCGAACTGAATTCAAAATAAAAAATAATAGTGAATTGCCAAGAGTAATTGAGTTAATTAATGTTCCTGTTCACCAGGATAACCGGGAAACGATGCACTTAGAAATTCTAACAGACATTACTACGAGAAAAGAAATGCAGAAACAAATTCTTCAATCTGAGAAATTGGCTTCCATTGGTGAAATGGCGGCAGTATTAGCTCATGAAATGCGTAACTCCCTCACATCTGCAAAAATGTTGATGCAGCTTTTAAGCCAGTCTCAACACCTTCCAAAGCCTGACAAAGAATCTCTGGAGGTAGCTCTCACATCCATACAAAGAATTGATAAAATCACCCACGATCTTTTATCATTTTCGCAGCCCTCAGAGCTAAAAAAAGAGAAGGAAGATATTCGAGCAATCATTCAGGAAAGTGTGCAACTGTCCAAGCATCATTTTGAAAAACAAAATATCCTCATCACCCTGGACTTGGATGAAAATGTACCCCATTTATGGCTGGATAGAAGTCTGTTCCGGGAGGTAGTGATGAACATCCTCCTGAACGGTTCTCAATCTATTGGCGAAAATGGAACGATTCACATTTCTCTTACTCAAAGCATTTTATCAAAAGATTTTCACGGCGCCAAAAGGTCGACTAACAGCAAAAGCGAGAGCGAAGAAATTACACTCGCAAAAGGATTATCAGTCGTCACCCTGACTATTTTAGATTCCGGTCCTGGTATCCAGCCAGGTAAACTGGACAGAATATTCGATCCGTTTTTCACAACAAAATTAGAAGGTACCGGTTTGGGACTATCCATGGCAAAACGTGTTGTTTCTGAACATGGTGGGATAATTTTTGCTGAGAATACTAAGGAATCCGGTGCATGTCTGTCAATCATTCTCCCTATTACAACACGAGACAGTTTAAATGCCTGAGCTTAAAATTCTCATCGCCGATGATGATGAAAACATCATCTTTGCTTTTAAACGAACCTTTGAGAACAGTAACTATACGGTAATATCTTCTCCCGATGGGGAAGATGCATTAAAAACACTCCTTGATGAACATCTTGATTTGGCTTTTATCGATATAGCAATGCCGAAGAAAGACGGATTAACAGTTTTAAAAGAAGCAAAAAAAGCAGGCATTAAAACTCCCATTGTGGTGATCACAGGATATGGCACAATGCAGACCGCAATTGAAGCGATGAAATTAGGCGCGTATGAATATATCACCAAACCGCTTGATGTGGAAAAGGTAAGGGTCGTAGCAAAACATGGTATCGAGATGGTCAAGCTGCAACAAGAGGTGAGCGATCTCAAAGCGGCGCTGGACAGGCCTAAGCAGAAAGATGAAATTATAGGGAATCACCCCCTAATGCAGGAGGTCTTCAAACAAATTGGCGCCGTGGCTCTGACACCAAACACCACGAATGTCATCATCACCGGCGAAAGCGGGACGGGGAAGGAATTGGTGGCTAAGGCAATCCACAATGCTGGGGGAAACAGTCAAGCTCCCTTTATTGCCATCAACTGTACGGTTCTCCCGGAGACTCTACTTGAGAGTGAGCTATTTGGATATGAACAGGGAGCTTTTACAGGGGCAACATCACGGAAATTGGGAAAATTCGAAGTAGCTGGATCAGGGACGATATTCCTGGATGAAATAGGGGATATGCCTTTACATATTCAACAGAAACTGCTCCGTGTTCTGGAAGAAAGAACCTTCGAACGCATTGGTGGAAACCAGAAGGTTAACGTAGAAGCACGATTTATTACAGCAACCAACAAAGACCTCACATTAATGTTAAAAGCCGGAACATTCAGAAAAGACCTCTACTATCGCCTTCAGGTAATACCCATTGAGCTGCCCCCTCTCCGTGACCGTGGGGCAGATATTCCTCTATTGGCAAATTTCTTTTTATCAAAGTATAATCGAATGCTTCATAAACAGATTAAAGTAATTTCCGAAGAGGTGATGAACTTCTTAATGAATTATGATTATCCCGGAAATGTTCGTGAATTACAAAACATTTTGGAACATTGTATCACAAGAGAAAGAGGAGATGTTTTAACTCCCGCATCTTTTCCCGAGTACTTAAAGAAAAAACAGACGGAATCTCGTTATCATTTTACTTTTCCATTCAAAGGATCCTTCGAGACAGATCATTCCGATAAAAGTCTTGATCTGAGAGAAATTAGAGCAGACATCATAAATTCCTTTGAAAAACAGTTTGTCGAGCATCTATTGAGGTTGACTAAAGGAAATGTTACATCAGCAGCCCAAAAAGCTAACATAGAGCGACAAAGTCTTCAGCGCCTCATGAGGAAACACGGAATTCGGTCGGAAAACTTCCGGGGTTCCTGATTGTTTTCCTTCCTGAATATTTAAGTCTAATATACTCAAGTTTCGCATACACTAAGTTGTTGATTATTCATATGATTATGGAGGTAGTATATCAGAATGAGGTGTAGGGTATAAGATAGATGGTAGGTACATATTATCGGACGATTGAGACATCCTATCCGTTAGCTAACGGATTCATATTATTTGTTCGAGAGATTCGGGGTTAAGTATAACACTTTAAATTAGAACCATTTGTCCCCTATACCCTATACCTTATACCCTTCAACATACTTGCCCGATCTGGCGCCCAGTCGGGCGTGGAAATCGTAATGAGATGTACCTGCGAAACAGGAGTAATATAGATAATACCCTCTTTCCGGGAAGGGTCTACTGCAACACAAAAATGAAATGCCTGCAACCGAATAGGTGGCAGAGCTTGGAGAACATCTTATCCCTGGAACTGTCCATCTCGTCGTGAGATCCGAGAAGAAACGTTTATGAAGGACATCAAATTCCTTGGCATGCTTTTTGAACAGATAGTTAAGTTATACAAAAGGAGTTATCATGAAGAAATATTTTGAGAATCTTACTTCATTGGGCATCATGACTGTTTTGTTGTGGACTCTGGTTCCTACAAAAGTATTAAGTATTCCCGCATTTTCAAGAAAATACAGGACCAGTTGTGCTACTTGCCATGTAGGGTTTCCCAAGCTGACCCCCTTCGGTGAATCGTATCGGCAAAAGGGCTTTCAAATGCCAGAGATTGAAGAAGAATCCATTAAGGAGGAACCGGTTCCTCTTGGTTCGGAAGGGTACAAACGAGTTTGGCCAAAGGCTATCTGGCCTGGATCAATTCCGGGTTCTTCACCGATCTCGTTTAGGATTCGTTCCGGATTCAAATACGAGTCGGATGAAGATTCAGAGTATACTGAATTCACCCAACCTGCCTTACAGATCATGGCTGGCGGAACGTTTGGTGAGAACATATCCTTCTATGCCGGAGCACACCTTTTTGAAGAGGGGGAGGCTGGAAGTCTTGATCGTCTCTATCTCAAATTTAATCACCTGTTCTCCAACGTACTACCGTACGACGCTCTATATGTGAGAGTAGGGCAGTTCGTCCCTGACATTGTACCATTCATCACAAATCATCGTGCTCTTACGATGACTGCTTTTGCTTTTAATACTTATGCACCAGCGTATGGCTCCGGATTTGTTCCAGGGCATGTCCATGGATCAGGCCCATTTGGATTGGAGTCGTTCCAACTCGGCGCTGAAGCCAGCGGAATTCTGAAAAGCAGAATAAGATATGTCCTTGGCATAGTCAATGGCAACGGCGTTGAGGAAGATAACAATTTAGCTAAGGATTTATATTTTCGGCTGGGCTATAAGATGGGTGGACTCGCCTATGATGGAACATCAGATGGAGATATTTATGGACCGAGTGGCAACAATTGGGCTGAGAAATCCTTAGCAGTCTCAGCGTTTGGGTATAGGGGAACCGGCGTGAGTAGTGGGAAGGATGTGGATTTTTCACGCCTTGGTGTGGACCTTAATCTCTTTATGCGGGATCTTAACCTGTTCGGAGGAGTGATCACCGGAACAGATGCTGAGTATCATGGTGGGGAACTGCATGAGGAAAAATATTCTCTGTTTTTTCTTGAAGGTAATTACATGATCTATCCATGGCTCATTGCTGTACTCCGTTATGAACAAGCCAATCCTGAGGATCTGGATTCTTTCCGGCAGGTTGTCGCCCATATAACAGCACTTTATATAGCAAACATTAAATTTATAGTCGAATCCAGACTCGATCCTGATAATATGGAATTCAACAATCTTTATCTGGGAATGGACTTTGTGTTCTGATTTGATAAAAAAGGTGAGGTACACTTTTCCCGTAGGGGCTACTCTGGAGAAAAGTGCGTCGAACCTAACTTAGGAGGATAATAGCCATGATTAGATCAACTTTCGCATTCACAACCATGCTGATAGCGCTCGCATTACTGGTTGCAGGCTGTGGTGAAAAAAGTACAGACAGCGATGAGCACGCCATCGAAATTACTATGACCTACACTCCGACATCAGCCACCGTCAATACGCCTATTAACTTCCTTTTTGAGGTTGAAGACGAGGGCGAACACCTGGGTGGTCTTTCACCCCATGTGGAGATCGAAAAAGAAGGGGCAACCGATCATGTAGAGATGACGGTTTCAGAAGACACGGACGATCCAGGTCACTACAGGGGTACCCACACTTTCACGGAAGCTGGGAGTTATGATATCCATTTCGAGTTCATGCATGATGGTGACGATGTGGACGAAGAGTTTCAAATCACAGTTCAATAATGAACAAAGTATAGGAGTAGATAATCATGAGACAGGTAGCAATCTTCATAGTATCACTCACAATAGTTCTTCAGCCACTCTTTTCTGGAGATATTAAAGGAACCGTGATTTGTAAAGGTGTACGTGATAGTCGTAATGTCGTCGTCTATATCGAAAAAGTGAATACACCTGTCCCTGCACCAAAAGAATCGGTATCTATGAATCAAGTTAACTTGGAGTTCATACCTCACGTACTTCCCATTGTAAAAGGTACAACAGTAGACTTCATGAACAGTGACAATGTATTACATAACGTGTTTACACCCGATAAATGTGCTGAGAAAATGAACTTGGGAACATGGCCAAAAGGTGAGGCTCGCTCCTACACTTTCAAAGAAGAGGGATGCGAGTCTGTGGTGTTATGCAATGTTCACCCGGAAATGGAAGCATGGGTTTTGGTGTTACAGAACCAATACTTCTTCAGAACAGACAAGGATGGCACCTATAAAATCGAGGGAATTCCACCCGGAAAATATACTTTGATAGCATGGCACGAAAAATTAAAGAACCGGTCCACAGAAATCGAAGTACCGGAAAAGGGAGAGGTAGAGGTTAATTTCACGCTTAAACGACGCTAACCCCTACCTCTACTGGTAATGAACAGTTTGGGAAAATCTGCTGTCGTTGTTGTGTTAATTACCGCTTTAGGTGGTTTCGCAGGGGCGTGGATTGCATGGAACTCAGATGAGCCGACGAGTCATTACATCTCTATTAAAGCTCGTCAATATGCTTTTGAACCGTCAGTCATTCGAGTAAACCGGGGAGATACACTCCATATAAAACTTATTTCACTAGATGTGGTGCATGGGTTTTTTCTCGAAGGGTATGATTTAGATGCAGAGATTTTTGCACATCAGAAATCTTTCAATATACGGCATCCATCCAAAGGTAAAGAATGGTCAGAGGTGAATGAGTTTACGCTTATTACCAACCGTAGAGGGAAATTCAGATACCGTTGTTCTCATACTTGCGGTAGCATGCACCCATTTATGCAGGGAGAACTCATCGTACAGCCCAATACACCGTTTCATGCGAGTGTAGGAGGTACTCTCGGGCTCTTTGTGGGAATGCTGTGGATATTTGCACAGAGGCGAAAAACACGACTTTTTGATAATGGAGAAATGTCTGCCCCGCCTGACCAATCTCGGCGGGCAGGCGACAGGCAGGCAGCACCCCATTAATCCATTAATCTATTCGAAGTAATGAGTGAATTTGTGACAGAAACACCAGAGATAGAGCCGAAAACGGTCATCAGGAAGAGACCTCGCCCTAAAAAGGAACCTACCCCAGTTAAAGGTTTCCGCTTAGATCTTTTCGACTGGATTCCAGGACTTAAGAAGTTCGTTCGTTTGCGTTCGTTTCAATTCCTTGTGATACTGCCTAACCTCTTCGTATTTCACATTCTTTTCATTGCGGGCATTTTCGGGACCCCAGTGGGCAACAAGAACATCATGATCGTTTTTATATGGATTTTATGGTGGTTTATATTGATTGCAGTCATGGTACCGTTTGCATCGCGTATCTGGTGTGCTATTTGTCCCATGCCATTCTTCGGCGATTGGCTGCAACGACGTGCTCTAATAAAGGTTCGATCTGGAAAAACAAAAGGAATAAAAAATAAAATGTTCGGCCGTAACCTTCGTTGGCCGAAACGGTTTTCCAACATCTGGCTTCAAAATATAACCTTTCTCACTATGTGTACCTTTAGTGCACACCTTGTAACCCGCCCTATCGTTACGGTGGGCGTTTTAGGCAGTATGGTACTTTTAGCTACTGTCCTTGCTCTGATCTATCGCATGAGAACATTCTGCAACTATATCTGTCCGGTTAGCGGTTTTCTCAGTCTCTATGCGATGACTGCTACTGTGGAATTACGGTCAAAAGATACAGATGTATGTCTGAAGTGCAAGACGAAAGGGTGTCGAACGGGAAGCGAGGATGGCTGGGCATGCCCTTGGTTTGTTTACATGGGAAAGCTCGATCGAAACAACTACTGTAGTCTTTGTATGGAGTGCATGAAATCATGCCCTAATGACAATATTGCTCTAAATCTTAGACCTTTTGCCAGTGATACGCAAATAAGGGGTTATGATGAAGCTTGGAAAGGATTCATCATGTTGGCGCTTGCTATGGCGTATTCAATAATCCTCCTCGGTCCAAGCGGTACTATCAAGGATTGGGCTAACGTGGCTGAGACTCACGCATGGGGCGGTTTTGCCATCTACACATTGATTCTATGGTCTGTAGCCCTTGTTATCGTACCTGGAATATTCTACGGGTGTATCTTACTGACCCGTCGTCTTGCCAAAGCTACCCATATTCCAATGAAGGAAGTCTTTCTCGGATACTCTTATCTTCTTGTACCACTAGGTCTGTTAGCCTGGATTGCTTTCAGTGTCCCGCTACTTTTCGTGAATGGTTCTTATATTATTTCCGTCGTCTCCGATCCCTTAGGCTGGGGCTGGGACATATTTGGAACAGCCGATTTTCCCTGGACGCCTTTGTGGCCGGAATATCTTGTTTTTCCCCAGATCGCACTGCTTTTAATCGGATTATTCTATGCCTTAAATCACAGTTATCAGATCGGAGAACGTCTTTTCGGTTCATCCGAGGCCGCTTTAAAAGGCTCGATCCCGATGGGAGTTTTCTCCGTAGGAATAACTCTGGCATTTCTGAAATTCTTTACAGGTTAAAAACATGCTAATACTATAATCAGGGAGGTTAATGTGGAGAATATCATAAGAATCATATATTGTAAGGAATGTCAAAAGGATATTCCCATCGAAGAACTCGATGATGGCACAATTGTTGTCCGTTGTCCCAGATGCATAGGAGAGTGCATTATATGTGATTGTCATTTGGTTAAGGAATGTTTTCCTGATACACCACACGTTCGAGTGACGCATCCTGACGATGGACAGGAGATCGCTTTATGAAACACGGTATACAAGAAGTCCTGGCAGTCAGTATGACAATTGCTGTTTTAGTAGGGCTTCCTGTGGCTATCTTTCAAAATGGACCCTCAAACTCAGGTGGAAATGTTCGTGTCATCCATCTTACTGGGGTAATGAAAAGCGGTGTCTGGACGGATGAAGAGGTAAATGGTCTTAACTATTGGTGGAAATCTTTTAAACCCGCAACAATTACGCTCCAAAAAGGGGAAGAGATTCTACTACGGCTCACGAGCTCAGACGGCACACACAGCTTTTATGTGCCTGAATTAGGGATAGGGCCTATAATAATTGAAGCGGGACATACAAAAGAGATATTGCTTAAGGCTAACCATGTGGGAGAATTCACATACTACTGCACAACTGTCTGTGGAGAATGTCACTACTTTATGCGCGGGACTGTGAGGGTTGTGAGAAACACCACCGATATCGTATTTAGCGATACTAAGATTAGTTCGGAATGTATACTTCATGATCCTCCTGAAAATTTCACCTCATTTGTTGCAAAAGGAGAATATTTGTATACCTATAAAGGATGTGTAGCCTGCCACGGTGAAAAGGGTAAAGGAGGTGTCACTAATCCCAATTATGTAAATGAATTTGTTCCGCAGTTGGATAACCTTGCAGACAAAATGAAAATCTACTGGGAAGAAGATGCCGATACCATCATCAAGCTATTTGAGTCCAATGTGGATTTTAGGAGTCTGGAAGATGAGCCTCCTATTGATAATTACAGCCGTTTCTTAGCTCAATATCAATCAATCAGCAATAAAATCCTGAACGGAAGTCCTATTGTACAAAAATTGGACACTGAAAGACCTGAACCCCCTCTCGCAATGCCGGCGTGGGAAGAGCAACTCTCTAAAGAGGACATCAATTCAATTCTTGCTTATTTAATAAGCCTATACCCGTGGGATGAGTATGACTAAGGAGAGGGGGAGCAGAGGCGCAGGGGAGTATGGGAGATACACATAACTCATGACAAGAGTAAAGCGAACAATCGACGAACTACCATTCACTCCCGAAAGAACTCTCACAACGACAACTTTGATAGAGGAGGACTTGAGTTATTCTGAACAAAAATTAGTCAATGCAGGCTGGCTCGCACAGAATTTCCCCTGTGCTGAGGCGTGTCCGGTACATACTGAAGCAGGTCGGTATGTGAATCTCATTGCTCAGGGTCGCTGGGAAGACGCTTATCGTATTGCTCGTTTACCAAACCCATTTGCCTCTATCTGTGGTCGAATTTGCGCAGCTCCCTGTGAAGATTCATGCCGACGGAAAGAGCTTGATGACCCGGTTTCCATCCGCGCTCTCAAAAGATTTGTCTGCGAAAAATATGGCGTAGAGAGCCTGATCGATATTTCAAGAATCCGTGATGTTTTCCGCCCAAAGCTTCCGCCAAAAGACAAGTGGGTTGCCATTATTGGAGCTGGCCCGGCAGGGATGACTGCTGCCCATGACTTAGCCCTGATAGGATACCGCGTTACTGTTTTTGAAGCTCAGGAAGTAGCCGGCGGTATGTTACGTTTAGGAATCCCCGAATATCGCTTACCGAGGGAACTGATCCGGATGGAAATCAATGCAATCCTGAATCTGGGTGTTGAGTTAAAACTTGGAAAAAGGTTAGGAAGAGATTTTACAATCCAAGACCTGAAAGATAACGGGTATACTGCAATCTTCTTGGCATTAGGCGCCCACAAAAGTCGCGACTTGAACATTGAGGGCGTAGAATTAGACGGTGTACTTCGCGGTGTAGATTTTCTCCTGAACGCAAATCTTAACTACCGAGTGGAATTGGGTCAGAGGATTATCGTTATCGGTGGGGGTAACGTCGCCATCGATGTCGCTCGAACAGCCTTAAGACAGGAGAGGATTGAGGAGGTCGCCTCCAGTATCATCGAGGCTTTGGATGTTGCCCGTTCAGCCATTCGGTTTGGCGCAAAAGAGGTACACATGGTCTGCCTTGAATCAAGAGTAGAAATGCCTGCAACAGACCTTGAAATTGAAGAAGCTCAGGAGGAAGGAATTTACATTCACCCCTCCCTGGGACCTAACCGCATTGTAGGAGAAAATGGTCGTGTAGCGGGATTAGAGACAATCGACTGTGTGTCGGTATTTGACGATCAAGGCAGGTTCAATCCTGAATTTGCCCCCGGAACAGAAAAAATCATGGAAGCGGATTCCATCATCATGGCAATCGGACAGACATCTGACCTTAACTTTATCAGTGATGAAGATGGGATAGAAATCACTCCAAGAAATACAATCAAGGTGGATCCCGATACATTAGCGACAACAGCAAAAGGTGTTTTCGCAGGCGGAGACGCCGCTTTTGGAGTAAGAAATGCCATCAGCGCCATAGCAGATGGTAGAAAGGTTGCAGCGTCCATTGATGCCTTCTTGTCGGGTGAAAAGACAAAAAGTGAATCCGTACAAATATTTGTACATAATACTCATGATTATACCCAATTCCCTAATTTTGAAACGATCCCGCGCCAAAAAGTCCCGGCTTTGGATATCGATAGACGCATCGGCATTGCTCAAGTAGAGTTGGGGTATACTGATGAACAGGCTGTCAGGGAAGCGCAACGGTGCTTAAAATGTTGGGTTAATACTGTTTTTGAGGGAAAAGAAGAACTGGGCAGTGAGTGCATCTTGTGCGGGGGATGTGTCGACATCTGTCCGGAAGACTGTATCGATTTGGTCTATTTTGATCAAATAGAGTTCAACGAAGAAATGTTGGACTACTTCACCTCCAACCAGGATGACTTTATTCTTGGTCAGCGGATGGATGATCCTGGACATTATGGAGCGGTGATGATTAAAGATGAACAAGTTTGCATACGTTGTGGATTGTGTGCAAAGCGATGCCCCACCGGATGCATCACTATGGAAGAATTCAACGTAACGCCCCGACAAGTCGGGGCGAACCACCTTATGAAATAACTCCATAATGTCCCTGCCTGTCGGCAGACAGGTAAGTATCCAAACAAATGAAATGAAAATTCCATGCAATAAATCTAAAAGTGCCACGCACTTCATCCCGATTCATCGGGACGTGGCACTTGGCTACAAATGTCCAAAGGATCCTTCGGACGGACAGGATCTTGCGGAGTGGCTTAGTGACTGACAAAACTAATAGGAGAAAGTGTCCATGACTGACGATCGAAAGAAGAAAATGAACAGAAGGGAATTCTTTTTTAAAATTGGTATTGGATCCATCGGAGTGACGATTGGAGGTGGGTCTATTCTTTCATTTCAATATATATCACCCAACGTTCTATTTGAACCTCCCACAAAATTCAAAGCAGGTTTACCGGAGGATTTTCCTGCGAACAGTGTAACGCTCAATTCTGAGCAGCTAGTATATATCGTTCGGGCAAAAGCCGGGTATTTTTATTCACTTTCGGCTGTCTGTACACACCTGGGATGTATCACCCAATATCGTACATCCGAAAACAAGATCGCATGTCCGTGCCATGGGAGCATTTTCGACATTGACGGTCAGGTGCTCAGCGGTCCTGCTCCAAGACCGCTGGAACATCTACAAATTGAACAGAATGATCGAGGAGAACTTATTGTCGACAAAGGGGTAACTGTCAATGAGGATTATGTACTTAAGGTGTAAGGAGATGAAGTTTTGATAAGTGTTCAGGTGTTTCCCAAAGGGACTCCGTTGGAGCAAGTGCTCATGTGTTCACGCATCACGTTTCCCTGTACAGTCGCTTCGCTCCTTACAGGGCAGGCACGCTTCCCGTCTACGTTATCGCTACCTGTCTGCTCTGTCGATACGATAGGCAGGCGCCGGGCAGGCACGCATTACGTTTCACAGCTATCATAGATTATGTCAGACTTATTTGAAAAATTAAGAGCCACCAAAGCCTGGAAATCGGTTTTCCGTAGTGGATCCTTTTCTCATAACCTTGGGAAATCGATGGCCATTTTTAACAATTTCTTTCTACACATTCTTCCCGTCAAATCCAGAGTTGACTCAATCCGATTTACAGCAACATTTTATCTCGGGTTTATCTCATTCTGTCTGTTTTTGATTCTGGCATTAACCGGAATTTACCTGATGTTATACTATCACCCCTCTGTTCCGAAAGCCTATTGGGATATGAAGGATTTACAGTTTGTGGTATCTTCAGGTGTCTTCCTGCGAAATCTCCATCGATGGTCTGCACATGCAATGGTCGCCGTGGTATTTCTGCATATGCTCCGGGTTTTTTATGCCGGCGCCTACCGACCTCCGAAACAGTTCAACTGGGCATTGGGGGTCATTTTATTGATTATCACCTTATTTCTCAGCTATACAGGATACTTATTACCTTGGGATCAGCTTGCCTATTGGGCTGTGAATGTTGGAGCAAATATGGCTGATGCAGCTCCTTTTATTGGTAAAAAAATGAAGTTTTTACTACTCGGAGGAAATACAATCGGTGAGAATACACTCCTCCGATTCTATGTCCTTCACTGTCTGATACTACCCTTTGTTGCAAGTATTATTATAGGAATTCACTTCTGGCGCGTGAGAAAAGACGGAGGAATCCAACCGCTATTCTCGAACAAAAAGAAAAATGACTGATTCTGAAAAAAAATTCATTGCCGACACAAACTATACTGTAAAATCCGAACAAAAACGGGTTGCCTTCATTAAGAGCGATATCTCTGCTGCGGTTAAGCGGGAAGACGAAGATATGGTGATGTCTTTCCCTCACCTGGTGATCAGAGGCGTCATTGCTTTGCAGATATTGATCATTGTACTTTCAGTTATCTCCCTCCTTTTTGATGCACCTCTGAAACATATTGCCGATCCCCAACATACAGAGGTTCCAGCCAAAGCTCCCTGGTACTTCCTGGGACTTCAGGAACTATTGCATTATTTCCCTCCCGTTGTTGGGGGCGTCCTAATTCCAACATTAGTTATTATAGCACTTGTCATCATCCCCTATTTTGACATAAACATCAAACGGGAAGGGCTATGGGAGACAGACCGGCAACAAACCGTGATTTTTCTGACTGTGAGCACCGTTATTATCGTGGTTTCCATGTTCTTCTTTCATGCCTGGGCTATTTCAATTCCGACACTTTTGGTCTATGGATTTATGATGATTCCATATTTCTTCCCCCGAGAACGTGGGTTCATCGGATGGCTTCGGAGGATGTCACTCACCCATTGGGTAATGACGTGGTTCGTGGTAATAGCTACCGTCCTTACTTCAATAGGCGTCTTCTTCAGAGGTCCATACTGGCTGTGGTCATGGCCATGGATTGAGGGTATCTATTGATGTCCTGGAAGTATTTAATCAACTTAGTAAAACTTTTCCCGAACCTTCGGGATTAGTGGCTGAAGAAAAACGATGTCTCTAAAACAACCCAAAGACCTAAGCATCATATTCGCCTTCACGTCTATCGTATTCCTCATAGTATCGGCAATCTCACCGGCGAAGGATTATTTTAGCGAGTGGAGGCATTTTCAGAATAAGTTTAACAAACTGGTCAAAGAACAGCCAAGGCGAATCAAACCTGTTGATATCGGTATTAAACAGATGTGGATTCAAGACCTGGATCGAGTTGACCGGTGTACCTCCTGTCATTTGGGTGTGACTAATTATCAACTTGTGGATATGCCTGAACCATTCCAACCCCATCCGAAAATGTTCCATGATCCTGAAGAATTTGGGTGTACTGTATGTCATCACGGTCAGGGGATCGCTACTACTGTCGATGAATCCGTAGGAGAGGTGGAGTTCTGGGATGATCCCATGCTTCCTCAATACTTTATCGAAGCTTCCTGTGGAGTATGTCATAAGGATCGTGATGTACAGGACGCCCCTATCTTGACGGAAGGAAGGCAGCTCATTCAGCAGTATAATTGTGTCTCTTGTCATAATCTGCCGGGATACACTCCGGAATTTGTTCCGGGTCTTGATGGAATTGGGAAAAAGACTACAAGAGAGTGGTTGGTACGATGGCTTAAAGATCCAAGAGAAGTACAACCGGATACAAAAATGCCCGATTTCAATTTGACTGAAAAAGAAGTACAGATCCTCGCAGATTTTCTCATGACATTCAACCGGTATCCGGAAGAAATACAGTTTGAACCTCTGCCGGATGCTCTCAAAGAAGAGTGGCCTGACGAGGATCTTGTAGACCTGGGAAAGACACGTGTTCGCGAAGCTCGCTGTATCAGTTGCCACCTGATAAACGGCAAGGGTGGCCATCTGGCAACAGAAATCGGTCAGATCGCTTCCGCCGTTACCCCGATTTGGATCTATAACTACATCCGAAATCCTAAAGGACTTCATCCCGGAGTCCCCATGCCCGAGTACGGATTTACGAAAGAAGAAGCCATCGCAGTTTCAGCGTACATCCTGACTGAATTCAGAGACTGGGACTTAGAAGAGGATACCACAAGCATTTCCCACACACCTGCCCCCGATTTTTATCGACAAGGACTGAAGCTGTTCAACAATTATAACTGCTTAGGCTGTCACGAGCTTTCTGCTGAAGGGGTAGGAAGAAACATGGGACCAGATCTTACATACATAGGTAGCAAACCCCAGACTGAACTCGAGTTTGGTGAGGCAGATATTGAGGAAACAAGACCATCCTATGTTTATCACAAAATTAAAGACCCAAGACAATTCTTGCCTAACTCACGAATGCCTGACTTTGGGTTTTCGGATAGCCAGATAAGAGCCGTTACAACAGCCCTTTTATCTCAACGAAAGGAAGAAATTCCTGATAAGTATATTGTCCATAAGACTAATAACCAGGAACAATACAAACCCCAGGGGGAGTTTGGCCGGATTGTCAGGAAATATGCGTGTTTCACTTGTCATGTAATTCTGGACAGCGGTTATCTGTTGGCAACAGACCTGAGTCTTGAAGGAAGTCGTGTAAATCATCAGTGGTTGCGTGATTATTTTAAAATCCCTTATACACTCCGACCAATTCTAACGGAACGGATGCCAAATCTTTTTATGAAAGAATCGGAGATGAAGTTCACCGCCGATTATATCAATGTAGTATTTCTCGATGACGATATTGATAGCGTTAACATCCAACTCGATGATCCGGAAACCATTCAACAGGGTAAAAAACTACTGCACGAAATCTATGGTTGCCATGCTTGCCACCAAGTCAATGGAAAAGGTGGATATGTGGGACCCCCTCTCAATGAAACTGCAAAACGATCTAAGCCCGGCTGGATATATTCCTGGATTAAAAATCCGCAGAAATATCGTCCCGATACCATTGACCCGAATCAGGGATTGACGGACACAGAAGCCAAGCAGATCACGGCCTATATTATGAGTCTGGAAAAATCGGAATGAAAACGAATACGGTTTTCTTGCTTCTCATCTCCTCGACCCTATGGCTCGGCTGCCGTGGTGATAATAATCTTGAGAAGGATCTTTCCCAATCTTTTGAATTTGGTGAAACGCTGACCTATGAACAGCAACAAGGGGAATATCTTTTTAATAAATATTGCGCCATTTGTCATGGAGAATCGGGAAAAGGGGATGGGTTTAATGCTTATAATCTGGACCCTCGTCCTCGGGATCTCAGCGACCCGGATTATATGAAGGCTTTCTCTCATGAACGGTTAGCAGAAGTTATTGTTCAGGGGGGACGGGGAATTAATAAATCCGTAACCATGCCGGCATGGGGAAATACGTTCCGGTCATACCAAATTGATTACTTGGTTGAATACATCAAGCTCTTTAGTCAACATCAACAGACTCAATCACAGCAGGAATGATTAGGGTTCGTGATTTCTTTCAAGTTTTACATCTATGTGATAAATGACATGGGGTGCCTTGGGCGAAAGGAGAAAACATTATGATTGATTTAATAAAAGAATCCAACATATTTGAAGCGCTCGAACCAAAGGAGCTGGAAGCAGTGGCTCAAATCAGTAAAATCGTACTATTTAAAGAAGGAGATCAAATATTCAAAGCCGGGGATGATGCTTCTTCCATGTATATTGTGAGAACAGGAGAAGTCAAATTAAAATTTTCATTTAATCATCTGAATGCCCCCGTCGTTTTGACCTTGGATACAATTAAAAAAGGGGGGTCTCTCGGCTGGTCTGCATTTGCACAGCCTTTCAAATACACTCTCTCTGCTTATGCAGTGGGAGATACGCAGCTTCTTCGACTTCAATCAGATGGGATTCGAGAATTGTGTGATAAAAACCAGCATCTGGGATACGTTGTTATGAAGAATATCGCAACCATGATCAGCGCTCGATTTGCAAGACTTCAGGGTTTGCTGCAACACGTGATTCAGGGGTATTTGGAATAACGCGAAACTCAGCGGCTCGGCTTTTTTGCGTCCGCTGGAGTGTCTTGTTGGCCTTCTATTTCGTGTAAGCTGGCCTAAGTCCTTTCAACATGGGGTAGTGCTTTCTGTTAAGGGTCTTAAGCTCCGCGTCCTCAGCCTCAGCGGTAGCAGCCAAGATGGCATCTGCAAGGCCGACGCCGTGTGACTTACCGTAATCGCGCTTGTAAAGCCCTCCGGCCTTAGCAATCTCCGCACTTACAGGCACAACACGGAAGAGGGAGATGAAGTCCTCCAGAGCAGCTTGTTCTGCATCTCCTTTCACTCCAGCGTACAACTCCGCAACGACGATGGATGACAGGATGATCCGGGCAGAGTGGGCGTTGACAAAGGCCACCGCTTTGCTGTGGCCGCGGAGAAAGTCAACAAGAACATCTGTGTCGAGAAGGATTGACCCCACCATGATTAGTTTCTGTCCCATTCGGCTCGCGTTGCCTTGAAGTCAGGAAGATCCGTACGGTCCTTCCAGATTCCGGCGGCCTCGCGCAATGCCGCCTCCCGCCGACTGCGGCCCGATTGATCGATGAGGCGATCGACGGCCTCTCGAATAAGCTCGCTTTGTTTCTTCCCAGTGGTCTTGGCTATAGCAGCCAGTTCATCACGCTGGCGCTCTGTCAAGTAAATCTGCGTTCGTACCATGCCACACCTCCAATACTGTATACATCAGTATTATACATCATTCTTATTTCCTGTCAAGGCCAACAAGTAATTGTACAGTTTCTGGATAAGATTCAGTTTGTAATAATATCCGACAATTATCTATTTTCTAAGCTGTATAACATGCAAATTGTAATGATATCCATCTTCGGCCAAATTCTACATCATCCAGGGGAAACGTGGAACCTCTTATCTGCCTCGAATTGAAATTAAAAAAAAAGAAACAAAAGTCAAAAGAATTTTAAATTGCAGGGCTAACATATATCTCGTTTTTGGCTTCATCTAACAAGTTATT
The DNA here is from genome assembly GCA_022562455.1 of Fidelibacterota bacterium. GTDB lineage: Bacteria > Fidelibacterota > Marinisomatia > Marinisomatales > SCKK01 > SCKK01. Next base: position 21,840 of record JADFPG010000034.1, read on the forward strand.
CTATAGTTTCTCGATATTACTCAAATTTACAATTTATTCATTGATTCGCAATGATATATCAACAATTTTGTTAAACGCTAACTGCATAGTATTACAAACAGAACAATATCCAGAGCCAGATAACTTTTTATGTTAGATATACCTGTCCAGATAAAAACCAGTATCTGGGATACGTTGTTATGAAGAATATCGCAACCATGATCAGCGCTCGATTTGCAAGACTTCAGGGTTTGCTGCAACACGTGATTCAGGGGTATTTGGAATAACTTGATTGTATAGGAATGTTCATTTTAGACAGAATTA
>JADFPG010000034.1:22152-24732 GCA_022562455.1 Fidelibacterota bacterium
TTTGGAATAACTTATTTCTTAGCGCCTCAACTTCAACGATTAATTTTGTATCACCAATCCCGAAGATTCGGGAAAAGTTTGGAGGAGTTTGACTGATTCCCACACGCCATACAAACACAGCTCATAATTCTTTTGGGTAAAGTCCCAGTTTAGCCACTAATGTTCTTAAATTACTCATATGGCAAAGCGTTTGAAATCCTTATTTCTATAAAGAACCGGAAAATTTATCAATGGGTGATCTGAGCGAATTTAAAACTACTACCCGACTGTTTCTAAAATCCTATCCATGGAGGCGGATTGATCCCGTTCCCTGGACACAACTGGATAAACCTCTTTCAGAATGTCGACTGACGCTTATTTCCAGTGCGGGGTTTGTTCTGCCGGATCAGGAGCCGTTTGATTCGTCCATTCCCGGTGGTGACGTCAGTTTTCGGGAAATTCCAAGCGATGTTAGCGTTTCTGATTTAACTGATTGCCATAAAAGTAAATCATACGATCATAGCGGGTTGCGTCGGGACCCTAACGTGGCGTTTCCCATAGACAGGGTTCGGGAATTAGTTGAGTCAGGACGAATTGGTTCCTTAAATCACCGGTATCTTTCATTCATGGGCGTCATAACCGCTCCGGGAAGGTTAATTCATCGCACCGCCCCGGAGGCAGCGAAGTGGCTGGCAGATGATGGTGTTGACATTGCGATTTTAGTCCCTGTCTGACCTATGTGCAATCAGGCCGTGTGCCTGGTAGCAGCAGAACTTGAACGTCAGGGCATTGCAACCGTTGTCATACAGCTTTTGCGAAGAGTGGCGGAGAAAGTACAGCCACCCCGTGCTTTATTCGTACCTTTTAAACATGGGTATCCGCTGGATAAACCGGGCCAACCAAAACGGCAAATTGCTGTGCTCGAAGCCGCACTCAGTCTGTTAGAGGACAAATCTCTCCAAAAGCCTGTTCTTGTGGATTATAGTCCCTAATGAGGAGGAATTACATTCATCCCCATTTTCTCTTTGACATTAATACAATTTATACGAAAGTTTCAGGAGCATAAATAGAGGAGATTACAATTGAATCAAATAATAAACTTAATATTCCAGTTCTTGTACATCTGTTTGATCGCAAGAGTGGTTTTATCCTGGGTGCCGCACAATGCTCACAATCAGATTGTTCAGCTTGTGCATAAAATCACCGACCCCATGCTGAGACCCATCCAGCAGATCATTCCGTCAATGAGAATTGGAATTGATATTTCACCCATTATTGCTATCGTAGCGTTAGGCTTTATCAAGAAAATAATCGTGTGGGCGATGTTTTAAGAAATCATTAAATCAAAGAATATTCAGCAACATTCCATGGGATAATAGTCAATTGACAGGTTAAGATGGAAAGCATTACATCACTATTAGCAAAACCCTATATAAAAGCCCTAATAGTTATAGTCGTTTCAGTTATCGCTGCGAAATTAACTGATTGGATTTTCACCCGAATATTTGGTCGAATCGTCAAACGCACCAAGACAACCCTTGATGATCAGATATTAGATCTCCTGCACAAGCCGATTTTCTACAGCATCTTATTAATCGGACTAAATATATCAGTGAGTCTAATTAAAATTCCCGATACCATTCAGTATTTAATTGTTGGTTTTTTGAAAACTCTTGCTGTATTGATTTGGTCGGCAGCAGTTTTAAAATTAATCACAGTGGCTTTAAATTGGTTTTCTAAAAAGGAAAAAGTATTAAGGGTTATTCAAAAACAAACCATTCCTCTTTTTGATAATCTTGGGAAGATCTTCATTGTTATCGGAGCCAGCTACTTTATACTGCTTGCATGGGATGTGAACATCACTGCCTGGCTGGCATCCGCCGGAATAGTGGGTATTGCTATCGGTTTTGCTGCCAAGGATACACTGGCAAATCTCTTTGCCGGATTATTCATCATGGTGGATGCACCCTATAAAATAGGGGATTTTATTAATCTTGGTACCGGTGAGAGGGGAAGAGTAACTGAGATCGGTATTCGCAGCACACGGATTCTAACCCGGGACGATATCGAGATCACGATACCAAACTCTGTAATTGCCAACGCAAAAATCGTGAATGAAAGTGGTGGACCTTACGAAAAACAACGTGTACGCGTCACTGTGGGCGTAGCGTATGGATCTGACATTGATAAGGTTCGAGAGGTTCTAATGGATGTTGCTATCTCCAATGAAAATGTACATAAAGATCCTGAACCTCGTGTTCGGTTTAGAAAGTTCGGAGAGTCTGAATTGGTCTTTCAGCTTCTATGCTGGATTGAAGAACCGGTCTTAAGAGGAAGAGTTATTGACCAGTTGAATACTGAAATTTATCATAGATTCAGTAGAGAAAATATAGTGATTCCCTTTCCCCAACGGACTGTACATATCGTTAATGCGGCAAAAGAATAGTATGGAAATCCCAAAGTTTCGGGACAAATTTTGGTGGTTTTGTTCTTGTTTTCCATAGGCTGTTCTCTTAAACTCCCCTGTAACAAAGGGGTTAATTCAATATGTGGATGACATACCAGAGCCTGGAGCAAATACAGTCCCTTAATTTTATTTCT
>JADFPG010000035.1 GCA_022562455.1 Fidelibacterota bacterium
GAAGTCATAATGGAAATAATTCCCGTCTATACCGCTTAGTGAGACATGCGGTCCGGTAACATGCAACTGCGCTTGTGGATCATCTGTGCCGATGCCGACATTACCATCAGAGTTAATAAACATTTTGGAGGATGGATTTCCAGCCCCAGCTCCAGCGGTTGCAAAATCCAGGTTTCCGTATTGCATGGTTATTCTGGAAGTTCCGCCGCCAAGATTTGGTATTACATGCTCGTCATTAGAGTTGACGTAGTAGTTATAGCCCATGTGAATCCCATCCCCCAGGGCAGGAAAGTTTCCATATAAATAACCGTGGGAGTTTCCGCCTAACAAGCCGAAATGACGGTAGCCTCCAGTCAATAACATGTTTCCATTTACATCAAGCTTTGCTCCTGGAGTAGTCGTCCCAATGCCGACATTACCGTCATGGTCAATTACCATTTTTGGGTCTGTGTCAATGAAGAATTGGATTTCTCCGGTGCCAATTCCTTCGGCATCAGATGTAATCAGTGCATTTCCGGGGGAAGCGACACCGGTTGCTGAACCACCAAAATTAGCACTGGCAATTTGGGTCCCGTCATCAAATACGATGGCGCCGCCATCACGCAGGCGCAGATTACCACTAATAGCCAATGGATTATTGGGATCAGAAACGTTTACACCCATTTTACCATCAGATGTTACCTTGATGAATCCGCCGCCGGCGCTTTCAATTTTCAATAAATCTGTGTTAGCCGACTGGGTAACGATATGTAATCCCGCTGTCGGATTAAGAGTGCCGGCGCCGATATTCCCTTTGGAGGGGAAAACATTATCCGTCCCCAGCACAGACATTGCAGCAGGTGTTTTGAGCAGTTTAAAGCGCGGCTCTAATTCCGTTCCGCCTTCGATGCTGATTCCCAACCAGTATGTCGTATCAAATGGGGTATCACTTAGGGAGGTCACCGTACCCAATTCCACATTGAATACACCGTGAAGCACTTGTACACTACCCTGTGTTTCGCTCCAAACGGCGGTTCCGCCCGTCGACTGTTCATACAGTCGGAAAGTTACACTGTAATATCCATCATCAACGGTCTTCCCTAACGGATCTCGCAAGACACCCTGTACGGAAAACGTCTGTGCAAAAGCGATTTGCGACATTATAATAAATAGCATTCCGATGAAAAGTATTCGTTTCATGATCAGTCTCCTTTAATTAATTGTTGAGTTCATTTCTTTATAGTATTTGAAATATTAATCGAGTGATGTTCATATCAAATATTGTTTCCTAATCTTCGAATAACCTTTTCATTGTTTCATCCAACCGATCGGGATGAACCGGCTTAAGTAAAAAATCCACAGCATTTGCTTCCTTGGCTTGATGGGCATATTTGTGGAATGCAGTAACAAATACCACCTTAAAATTCAAAGCCGTTTTTTTTAATACATCGAAACCTGAACCTCCGCGAAGTATAATATCCAGAAATACCACATCCGGTTTTTCCTTTTCGATAACTTCAATAGCTTTATGAACCGTACTGGCTTCAGCCACAACATTTATTTCAGGATATGGTGCAAGAATGGACTGAAGTTCTTTTCGAGCGAGACGTTCGTCATCGACAATGATTGTTATTAGTTGTTTCATTTAGTCCGGTGTAAAAATATTAGTTCTTTGGGTATGTAAAAATAAAAAATCAATAAAAGGTAATAATCATCGATAAGCGGTCATATAATGCAGTGAACGGTTCGGATTTTACCCTTTAGGATTTTAGGATACATAGATTGGCTACCAGACAATCTTTAAAAAGGCTTAAGTCTACCCCAAAAGGGGTTTCTTCGGTAAATTCTGGCTGTTAAAATCGATCCTTAAGTTTCTTTGCATACCGACGGCTTAAGGTGAATGGGTCCTTTGATCCCTTAAGGTACACTCGGTAGGAATAATTAAACCAGGGCTCTACTCTTTCTACATAGCTGAGATTGATGAGCGTTGACCTGTGAATTCGAACAAAATGTTTATTGGGCAAACAGGATTCCCACTGCTTCAATGATCGCCTTATGGATATCGTTTCGCCTGAGCACTGATGAATACGCGTATATTCGCCTTCGGCAGAGATTGTCTGAATTGTACTAATTTCCACGAACCGGGCATGGTCATTGATCGACAGGAAAATCCGATCATTGTATTCCAGATGATCATATAGTGGATCCATAACCGGGTTTGGAAGACGTTTAATTGCCCTATCCAATTTCTCTTTGGTAATGGGTTTTAGTAGATAATCCAATGCATTAACTTCAAAGGCACGAATAGCATACCTATCAAAGGCTGTTACAAAAATGATTTTAAAGGTGACCGCAATCCTATCAAGCAGATCAAAGCCGGATTTACCCGGCATATGAATATCCAGAAACACAACATCAGGATTTTCCCTCTGGATAAGCGTAACTGCTTGATCAATGTTCTTGGCTTCCCCGACTACTTCAATTTCCGAATAGTTCGAGAGCATCGTCTGAAGCTCCTTGCGAGCCAGACGTTCATTCTCTACAATTACTACTCTGAATGGTTTACTCATAGACTACTTATCTATTTCTATGACGGCATGAACCCATCCGTCCTTTTCAAATGTATTGAATCTATGTTTTTCCGGATATTTTTGCTGCAATCTCGTGCGAATATTTTCCAGTCCCACTCCGGTACCTGTTATGGAATCGGGTTTTTCTATCGATGACTCTACCCACTTACCACTATTTTGTACATTAATTCTGATGGTTCCATTTTCCACTGTAGCGATGATCAGGATCTTAAGTGGCATTGGACTGGTTTGCATCCCATATTTCACAGCATTTTCCACTAAGGGATGAAATAAATAACTAATGATCGGGATATTTTTTGCCGTTTCATCAATGTTTACCTTAACATCCAGATCGTCCTCAAACCGTATCTTTTCAAGCGTTAAATATGCTTGGACGGTTTTGATTTCTTCACCGAGTTTAACCTCCGAGTCACCGGATTGAGTGAGTGAAAAGCGCAGGTATTGGGAAAGTTCTGCGATCATCATTCTAGCCTGATCAACGTCTTCCAGAATCATTGCCCGGATCGAATTCAGTATGTTGAATAGAAAGTGCGGATTGAGTTGGTAGCGTAGCATGTCCAGTTGGACATGAGTAGCAAGTTCAGTGGCTGCAAGTGTATGCTCCTTTTCGACCTGAAGGTCTGCCCAATATTTTGTTCCCAAATAACTTGCACTCCATGTAAATACGGCAAAAGACAAAATTGGACATCCCAACATCAAGGTTGATTTTAAATCCAGTCGAATCAGTGTAAGATCTAACCCCCGGATAAATGACAAGAAAATCACAAACCAGATACTTCCAATAAGACATGAAATGGGAATAGCGATGAAGATTATAACTACAAACGAGGTAATTCTTTCACGTATCCAGTGATAATAATAGCGTAAGCCTATAACTAGTGAAAACCCAATTGATATTAAAATTAATAATCCATATAGAGTATGTTCAAAGGATTTCATTAACGTAAGCATTACAGGATAGGCGAAAAACGCAAATACACAAACTGTTGCGGCTTGCAGAGGCCAGAAAGGTGGTACGCGTCTAATCATAATCAAGAATAAATATTTATCTCAGGAAAATCATCTTCCGTTTTTTGACATACCCACCAACCCAAATCTGATACAAATACACCTTCGTACTCACGAATTCCCCAAAATTATTCCTCAAATCCCACACAACAGACTTAAACCCAGGTTCCTGTCTGAATCGTAAACGGGTCTTATGTGACATAGATAATGGTGGCATTTGCCATCACTACAATGGATAATAAGTAAAGAATGAAAGTGTTTGTCATTTTCATGATATCCCGATATCCCGGTAGTTGGGGAACATGAAAATATTCAAGAGGGTAGGATAGTAACCGAATAGTTACAGGTTGTGTGCCAGTTAGAAAAGGTCAATTTGTTTATTGAGGTTTAGTGGTATTCCTTGTAGAATTTGTATGTTTACAACAATGAATTGTAGTGGGTCGGTATTTTTGTTCACCTTATCGGTTTACCCGGATATTTTAATTTCACAGGTAACATGTAATTTATGGTATTTAGAATAAATTTTACAGTCAAATTTCGGGTCTTTTTATCTTGTTAAAATCAAAATCGCAAACACCTCTACTATATATAACTTTTAAAAAGGGACAGGTTCGTCACACCCCCAATATTTTAATAAGTCATATTTGACTTATGCCTAAGTTGAGCGATTCTGTAGAACATGCATCTTGCTTGTTCTCCGTTAGGTTGCTAGAAGATTTGTCCCTATAGCATTACTCATTTGGTTTTCCCCGCCTGACCGGTCGCAAGGTCGGGCAGGCACTTTTCGTCGATAATGGTATTAGAATCGCTCACCCTAGGTTACAGCTGAGGTTATATCTTAATAAATATTTTCTTCTGGTAGAGAATCCACAGAATCCCAAGCCAGATCAGAATCCATGTAATTGCGAATAGGAGGGACCCATTCATATTCCCAGCCAGGGGGACAAACCACGATTTATAAATGTATGTATACAGGTTTACCAATGAGTCATCTGATAAATGGACTTTAATTCTCAGAATTGTTTTGACAACCAGTCCGGATGCCACAAAGACAAAAATGGAATTACTGCCAAAAACGATAAACGGTTTCGCCCAGGTTGTTTTTTTTCGAATATCCATTAGCCAGTAGCAGCCAGATAAAAAAAGTGCAGCACATCCACCAGTAAAAACGGTGTAGGAGGGACTCCACAGTTGTTTGTTAAACGGAAATCCTAAATTTAACAGCCATCCAACTATCAGTCCGATAATTCCCCAAGTGAGTAGGGTTACTGTCTTATTTTGAGGGGAACTATCCATCCTGAGAATATCACCCGTAAACACGCCGAATAGTACAGTAACGATAGCGGGTAGGGTGCTAAAAAGCCCTTCCGGATCAAATGGAATCCCATTGACCTTGTACATATGGGCAGAACCCAAAACCAACAAGTCAATTCTTCTGACCCAATTATCTTCAAAAGTAAATGGACCTCCTTCTGTGGATCCATTACCTAATAAGTAAAAGGCAAAAATTAGAGAGACCCAGTATATCGCTAACAGGAGACCGGAGAGTGCCCATTGTTGATGTTTTTTCAAGTTTAATACGATAATTGAAGCAATAAGGTAACATATGGCAATTCGTGCCAGAACACCCATAATTCTGATATCCTGGAATCGTCTGAAAATATCAATAAAACGAAAATCGGTAGTCAGCTTGTCAAAACTGAAAGGAATATTAAATGGATACCCCGTTAGGAATAATCCAAGTCCGAAAATTATTAAGAATCGCTTCAAGACTTTTATGTGAAGTTCATGATGAGTCATACCTATGCTTAACTGTTTTGTAAAGGAGAATGACATTGCTACACCGATAATGAAAAGAAAAAACGGGAAGATTAAATCTGTGGGTGTCAAGCCGTGCCATTCCGCATGTCGAAGAGGAGGGTAAACATAAGCCCAGCTACCGGGTGTGTTGACAAGAATCATGCTCGCAATTGTAATCCCTCTGAATGCATCGAGGGAGAGTAATCGACTACTTATTTGACTGTATCGGAATTTCAATATTATTTCTTCCCGCACATGCGGGACAAAGGACGCCAAGAATTATAAATTATTGACTATTCTTGTAATACCCTCTTTTATTAGATTTACATTCCTGAAGGATCCTGTAGACAAAAATATATTAACTAATATCTTTGCAATTCCGTTTTCTGCCATAAATATTCTCTTTGCGTTCTTGGCGTCTTTGCGAGAAACATTTTTCAATCAATTCACGTAGCCATGTTCTTTGAAGACTGTAAGAACGATGTTTGGTTCAAAACCGAGAAAAACCTGCTAAGATTGTTACAATTTTATCTTGAAGATCACGATATTTATTGGGACTACCCACATATCCACGCATGAGAATTGAGAAGGCGAGAATTTCGTTATCTGTAGTGACAACATATCCGGAGAGGGCAGTCACTCCTTGTAATGTCCCTGTTTTTGCGCGAGTATTCGTTTTTACATCTGCTGCAAACAGACGATTTCTGAGGGTGCCGTCAGAACCACCAATAGGTAACGCCGATGCAAACTCAGGGTACATTTGAAAATTATCGTGAATCCAGACTAAAAGCTGTACTATTTGAGAGGCAGAGATCAGATTGTATCGGGAAACTCCGGAACCGTCAGCAAGAACCATTTTGGTTGTATCAATACCGACCTCATCCTGAAAAAATGTTTTTATCGCTCTTAATCCATTATCCCAGGTCCCCATGGAGCTATCTGTTACCGCTCCAATCTTTTTCACCAACAATTCACCTGTAAGATTATCAGAAATCTTGAGAAAATTAGTTACCGGATTTTTTCCGCTATCGTCTGTTTTATAATGATGACTGAGCAATATTCTAATACTTTGCTGAAAAAACATAATATAATCTAATATAGAAGATAGTTTTTCCTCAGTCGATTGAATTCTTCTAATTCTTCCTTGAATTGTTGACAAATATCCTCATAGGAAAGATTATTTTCCATGCCACTAATTATGGTATTTGATCCAAACAGTCGTCTCATCTGATCAGGGTTTATTGTGAATTCTGTGGTGTATAGAGAATTTATCGTTGAAAGAATTGCAATCCCCGTTTTTACACTTTCAAAAGAATGTCTTTCAATAACATTGATTTCAATACCATGACACTGTTCACCTTCATATTTTGGATGAATTGCTTTCCCGGGAATATTTTGAGGAACAAAATCCACCGGTCGGAATACGACACCGGGTAAATGTAATTTGTTCAATTCTTGAGATAATTTTTTACCATTAATCCACGGAGCTCCAATCCAAATAAAAGGGTGGAGGGTTCCTCGACCCTCCGAAACATTTGTCGCTTCAATAAAGCAGGTCCCCGGATAGACTGTAGCGGTTGAAAGGTCGGGAATGTTTGGGGAAGGGGGTGTCCATGTTAATTGGGTATCATCGTACCAATGGCTTCTTTTCCACCCTGATAACTGGATTACATCAAGTGATGGTTTATGTTTTATCCAATCTTCACCAATAATCATATTCGCCAATTCACCCACGGTTAACCCGTATTGAACCGGGATGGGATAGAATCCCACAAATGATTTGTATGTCATATCTAAAACAGGGCCCCCTATCTTATAACCCGTTATAGGATTTGGTCTGTCCAAGACGATGACCGGGATTCCAAATTCACCGGCAGACTCCAGAATCAATCCTAATGTAGAAATGTAGGTGTAAAACCTGACACCAATATCTTGGATATCGTAAATAAGTAGATCAATGTCATGGAGCATTTCTTTCGATGGTTTTCGGTGCTTGCCATATAAACTATAGAGCTTCATTTGTTCAATGACTGAATCTTCAGAATTAACTTTCTCTCCATCCGCAAATTTCCCAAGTAAACCATGCTCAGGAGAGAACAGGGCAACTATCGTAACATCGGGAATCTTACCAATCTTTTCCCAGATTGGAGTACCGGTATTGTCCAATCCGGTATGATTGGTGATAATTCCTATCTTTTTTCCCACCACTTTCTCTCGATGGTGCTGAAGGAGATTCTCAAGACCTGTTATAATTTCAGCTTTTTCTTGGGGAATATCGGATGAAAAAAATTCCTCATATTGGAGTCGATGGATTGACCTCTGTTTTAATGTATCCTGGGCATTCAAAAGATGGAAGTATGTACCGGGAAAAAGGGAGAAACATAAGAAAGAAAAAAATGTGAAAAATTTTAATCTCATTGAATAAGTAATTGGTTTACATTATTCAATAACAACCTGTTTTGCCGACAATATATCATTTATTTGAATTAATTCCTGAAGTGCTCCCTCATTTAAGGGAGAATCAGTTCGAATAATGCTAATAGCATGATGATTGCCCGGTTCTCGACTCAACTGGTATTCTGCTATGTTTATGCCGTGATTACCCAAATGTGTTCCCACTTTGCCCACAACACCAGGAACATCTTTGTTGTAAATAATCAAAAGATTTCCGGCAGGCTTTAAGTCAAGGTGAAAACCGTCAAAATAAATTATTCGAGGATGTACATCACCAAACAAACTTGCTTTAATCGTCAAGGATGAATTGCTACAAGATACAGTGGTAGAGATGACATTTGCGTAATCACTTTCACCATATTCGTATGTTTCGTTAATCCGCATCCCATGAGATCCTGCTACTGCAATCGCATTAATATAATTGACTGTGCTCCCATGAATTTTTTCCAGGTATCCTTTTAGAAAAGCTAACGTAATCAATTTGGTTTCTTTTAAGGAACCTTCTGTGGTAACTGAGATAATTTGCGCAGGACTGTCAGCAAGTTGTTGTTGGATCGATCCCAATATTTCAGTCATACGGAGAAATGGTTCTAACGTAACAAGCAGGGAGGGATCAACAATGGGAAAATTTAGAGCATTGGAAAGTTTTCCATCAATTAAATAGTCCCTAACTTGTGTGCAGATAGATATGGAAACACCTTCTTTGGCTTCTTTGGTAGATGCAGCCAAATGGGGGGTAAATAAAAGATTGGGAGCTTTCAACAATGGACTATTTTCAGGAGGTTCCGTTTCAAACACATCTAATGCAGCCCCTGCTATTGTGTTATTTTCAAGAGCTTTTTTTAAATCTTCTTCAACAATAATTCCTCCTCTGGCACAATTGATGATGAGCGCAGTATCTTTCATTGTTTCCAATATTTTCATATCAAACATACCATTAGTACTGGAAGTTTTAGGGACGTGAATGGTTATTATGTCACTTTTTTCACATAGTGTCTCCAAGGAACCAATTTTCACAAAATCGAATTCATAGTGTTCCTGTGATACATAGGGGTCGTACCCGATAAAATTCAATCCGAAATATTGAAGCCGCCGAATTACCTCAGTCCCGATTTTTCCCAAACCAACCACACCTAAAGTTTTCCCATGTAGTTCAGTTCCAATCAATCGGTTCCTTTCCCATAAACCCTTACGCAAAGAATCGTACCCCATATGTACATTCCGAGCAAGACTAAGAATCATGGCGATAGTATGTTCGGCAGCAGAAATAGTATTGGCATCCGGTGTATTCATCACGACAATCCCGTGTAAGGTAACAGAATTAATGTCGATATTATCAATACCTACACCTGCACGACCGATGACTTTTAGATTTCTCGCTTGTTGAATATGGTTTTCGGTTATTTTCGTCCCGCTTCGAATGATCCAACCATCAATTTGAGGCAGGTATTTTTCCAATATTTTTGAGTTTTCACCTGTCAGATCAATAATTTCAATCCCGGCATTAGATAGCAGGGATTTACCACCGTCGGTAATTGGATCTGTAATCAATACCTTCATGAATTCATTTCTTTCATTGTTTCGTTTATTACAGAAAGAAGTTCCTCTATGTCTGATTTTTGTATATCTCCCATGTGGGCAATTCTAAATGTTTTGTCTTTCAGGGGTCCGTAACCTCCGGATATGTGGAATCCCTTATCAAACAGTCTGGTAATCAATTCAGCTAAACTGAAACCGGGTAAATTATTCATGCAAGTTACCGTATCTGATCGATACCCTTTTTGAGCAAATAGAGAAAAGTGATTTTTTCCCCAGGAACGAACCATGTTTGCCAGTTCTTTATGTCTGTTAAAGCGATTATTCAATCCTTCGGTAAATATACGTCCCAGTTGTGTTTTTAGTCCAAACATGTGTGGAATGGAGGGTGTAGAATGCGTTTGAGATTTCTGAGCATATTTTTCCATGACCAGAAAATCAAAATAATACCCTTTATGCTTCATTTCTTTGCTTCTATCCATCACTTTTTCAGAAACAGAACAAACTGAAAATCCTGGAGGTAGTGCCCATCCTTTTTGAACACTTGCTATTGCCACATCAATCCCGAGTTTATCTATTTCTACTTTTATACTAGCCATGGAACTTACCATATCGACCAGAAAAACAATATCAGGATATTCCCTCATAACCTCAGCAATATCATAGATGGGATTCATCACACCTGTAGATGTTTCATTGTGAACTACGGTAACCGTGTCATACTTGCCTGCATCCAATACCTTTCTAACGAGATCAGGTGTTGTTGCATGTCCAAGCGGAACCTCAATTTTATCACATTCAATTCCAGAAGATTTTGTGATCTCATGCCAACGCTTGGAGAATGCTCCACAGACAAAGTTAGCACATCGCTTCCTCACGGTATTTTTCACCGCTGCTTCCATTAGACCTGTAGCAGAACACGTACCAAGAAATATTCTGTTTTTTGTAAAGAGGACTTTTTGCACGCCTGCTACAATTTCATCGTAAAGTGCGGAAAAGGAAGATGCCCTGTGTCCAATTGGATAGGATGCCATAGCTTCCAACACAGCATCATCAACGTGAGTAGGTCCCGGAATAAATAGTTTTGGTTTCTTCATATTACTCAATCTTTTTCCAAAGAATGCATAACCAGTCCAACTGGACATTTGGGATAAAAGTATGTGGTTTTCTGGGGCATAATGCCTCCTTTGGATGTAATAGCAAAGATTTGGTTAATCGGAAGTTGAGATAAAATAAGAGCAATCTGAATCTTTCCCAGTTCTAACTTATCCAAGCATTCTTTATCAGAGTGATAGTAATTCAAATTGAATTGACGAGAAATGTCATCATCAGACAAACCCAGGATAATTTTTAAGATTATTTCCTGTAGAATTACAACATCAACAGAAGCTAACTCAGAAGGAAATAGTTGATCCTCCAACTTTTGCATGATTTCCGGTTTTAATTTTAATATGACCATTTTATTCGCTGTTGTCTTCATTCGGATAGAGGGGAGAATAGGACTTCTCTTTTTTGGTATATCATTATCTGATAAAATGTCGAAGTATGCCTTACATTGTGATAAGAATTCATTCGGGTTAAAATTGGGAATAGAATGAATTCCTCTATGGGTAGGGTGGATGATCAGACCAGGAGAACTCGAGGGGACGAAATAACCCAACGTATATCTTGTATCAAGTGATTCATCACCATGATATGTATTGTGAAATTTGAGAGCGGTTTCATACCGGTGGTGCCCGTCTGCTATTAACACAGACTTACTTTTCATGTAATTAGAAAATGAATTTATCCATTTTTTATCCATAGTCATGGAAGACCTGATAGAAACCATTTCATCGAAATTTGTTTTTGAATGAATTGTCTGTTCAGGTTTAAAGCTGGACATTAGCTGGGGGGTAGATTTCTCCGAATCATCAAAGACAAAGAAGATGGGGCTCAAGTTGGCGTGTGTATGTTCCATAAGACGAAAGCGGTCTGCTTTAGGTTTTTTATGAGTTATCTCATGTCCCATAATCCCATCTGAATTATATGCCTTCACCTTTATTAGTGATATAAACCCTTCCCTTGTTATCGTTAATCCATCCGGACCAGAAAATTGTTCTTTTATCTTCCATACTCCAGGCTTTGGTATTCGAGAAAGAATATCCTGATTTCTCCAATCCATCCACAATTCACGAGCAGATTTATAAAAGGTATTTTCGATACCGGATTTATCTGTTTTTCCCAGAATCAAATTGACCATATTATATGATGACTTTTTTAACAATTGCTCCCTTTGGGACGTTGTAATAACATCGTAGGGAGGAGAGAGTACATTTGACAAATCTGAAAAACGACTCGGGTTGTAGATAATTCCTCTGAAGGGACGAATATCAACCAATTCTATAATATCCTCATTTTCATTTTTCAAATTTAATTAATCGTCTCGGAATTTCTCCATAGGAGTTCCTACGGAACAATATTATTTCTCGCAAAGACGCCAAGAACGCAAAGAGAGTATTTTTAACAGGATTAACAGAATTTACAAGATTCTATTTTTATCCTGTCCATCTTGTAAGTTCTGTCTAATTTTATAACTTGGCGTCCTTTGTGCCTTTGTGAGAGATATTTTTTAATCAATTTACAAAGTTATGTTCTTATAATTATTAAGTCTAACTTTCCAATGCAATCATTCCCTGTGTTTCATGTATTCATCGTCACCTAATTCAATCACTTCGATCTTAACTTTCGCTGTGCCTTGTCCAACAAACCCTAATTTCACGGCAGCTCCATAAGAACAATCGAGGATTCTATCTTTTACAAAAGGACCTCGATCATTAATACGAAGTATAATAGATTTTTGATTATCGAGATTAGTAACACGTATGATAGTGTTCAAGGGAAGTGTTTTATGGGCTGCTGTTAATCCGTACATATCATATACTTCCCCATTGGCTGTCAATTTGCCATGAAAGTCTTCTGCATAATAGGATGAAATTCCAATTATTGTTTTTGTACGTTTTTTTATTTTGGTGGTTTCACGTGATCCTTTATGTCTTTCACCACTTTTGTATCTCGGTGAAGTCGCACATCCAAATATGAAGGACAATACCAGAAAGAATAAAATTACCTTAATCTTCATCTCTAATCGCTCCAACTAACTCACGAATGGAAGGGACGTTGTGTTCTTCACAATACTCAAATAACTGTTTTATGATCTGGATGCCAATCCCCGGATCACGAAAGTTTGCAGTACCAACTTGAACCGCTGTGGCACCCGCCAGGAGATATTCCACAACGTCATCCGCTGATGTAATACCTCCAATCCCAATAATGGGGATATCCACTGCATCAAAGATTTTATAAACATTCGCAACACCCACAGGTCGAATGGCAGGACCCGACAATCCGCTTAACCCAGTGAAGATATTTTGTTTTCGTGTTTGGGGATTAATACTCATTCCGACGACCGTGTTGATCGCTGAAATGGCATCTACTCCTCCTAATTCTGCTGCCTTTGCGATAGACGCAATATCAGTCACATTTGGAGATAGTTTCATGATAAGTAATTTATCTGTCCTTTTTCGTAATTCCTTCGTTAAAGCTAATGTCAAATCACAGTCAACCCCAAATTCCAACCCACCTTTTTCCACATTAGGACAGGAGATATTAATCTCATATCCACTCAAATAGTTTGACGTTCCTTCCACTCTCTCAAGAATGGTGATATATTCCTGAAGTGAACTACCGGCAATGTTCATGATGACATTTGTATCTAATTCCTCATAATACGGGAGCATTTCAGATATGTATCGCTCCACACCGATATTGGCAAGTCCAATTGAATTGAGGAGACCTGAAGGAGTTTCCACCATTCTCGGAGGCGGATTTCCTTCTCTCGGATGGAGAGTGATCGATTTTGTAACAATTCCTCCCAACCGGTTGACATCCACCAACTCATTCACTTCATTTCCATACCCAAATGTACCGGATGCCACCAGTACCGGATTGGAAAACTCCACATTTTTTATTTTGATTGATAAATCGACCATTTAGAACATAACTGCGCAAATTGATTAAAAAAAGAATACATGATAAATATGGGCAAAAAAGTATAGATATTGGTTAGGGCATGGATGTATGATTGTATGACTGTATGGGTTACCATGCATCCATTCATCCATGCAATCATGTTTTTTTACCAGAAACTTTGAAATAACGAGATGATAAAATGACTTTATCTGCTGAGTAAACCGGTCCATCACGGCAAACCAAAGAAAATCGTTTCCCATAACTATGTTCCTTGGGGGAATCGTTTTTTCTTTCTATCACACAACTTTGACATATTCCAATCCCGCAACCCATATAACTTTCCAGTGCCATTTGACAATCAATTTTGTATCCTGTTGTAATCCGGTGAATTGCCTTTAACATGGGTGTTGGTCCACACGCATAAATTATCCCGAAACTTCGGGATGTAACTTCCTTCAATTTGCTTTCCATGGTTGGAACAACAGTCCCAAGTTCACCCATGGACCCGTCATCTGTTGTTAGAAAAATGTTTTTATTGGGATTGTGTTGTAAGAAATGTTCCTCTGCTGTTGTTGCGCCAATAATTAATATATGGGACACGGATTTGATATTCAATTCATTATGCAGCCACAAGATAGGTGCGATTCCCACGCCTCCTCCAACGAGAATTGGAAATGAATCTTTGTCTGATGTGGAAAACATATTCCCCAGAGGTCCTAAAATGTTGATGGATTGGCCTGGACGTAATTCAGAAAGCATTTTTGTTCCCTTTCCAAATAATTTATAAATAATGGTAATTTTTTCCCCTTTTACACCTGCGATACTCATTGGGCGTCTCAGCGGTATTTCCCATGAGGGATCAACTTTTATATTGATGAACTGACCGGGACCTGATACATTATTTGCAATATTTGGACAATCAAAATCCATCTTCCATATTCCTCTGGCTATCTCTTTGTTACCAGATATGGATGCCACTTCAATTTTCATATGATTCCGTTGTATCAATTGTTGTGTTATCCTGTGTGGAGGTTTTTAAGGTAAGTAAAGTCTGATAACGATTCTCAACTGATATCGCTTGTTCACTTACCGGATATTGAGTGATTAGGTTTTGATAGATAACCAAAGCACTATCCAGGTTATTTTCCTGAAAATCATAAATATGAGCAATTGCATATAACGCATTCGGAATAAAAATTGAAGTTGGAAAATCTTTCACTAATTTTTTGTAATAATTGATTGCCATAATATGATCGGTAATCATTGATTGTTCCGCTTGTCGTAGTATCGACAAAGCATCATCTTTCACGGTTTTTCCATTCTCAGAATTAATTTTCTGTGCATATTCAGAGATAGAATAGTCAGTCAGTAATTTATTTGAGAATTCTATGGCAGCGGAGGAGTCGCCTATAAGTCTGTTTAAATAAATCAAGGAATAGAGAGCTTGGGGAGTTTTTGGATGCTCATCCAGGTTTTTCACCAATTGTTTAAAATAAATAACACCGGAAGAAGGTTGACCAAAATGAAAGGCTAATAGTTCTCCGTATGAATAAAGATTTTTACCTAGTTCATTTCTTATGGATAAGGTATCTATTATTTGACTGGTATCGATTTCTGCTACTATTGTACTGGTATCAGTCTTTGTTGTATCTGAGATATTTCTGTTGACCTGTTGATTATTTGCTGCGATTGATTTCCTGGCGCTTATAAGAGTTGATTCAAGTTCCTCAATTTTCTCTTTTGCTGTCAATAGAGCGTTTATTTCTTTTATTCGCAGTTTTGCCGAAGGAGCAAACATGGAATTCCTTTTTTCCTTCGGAACATTTTCAAAATATTTTTTGGACTGTTCATAATCTTGAAATTCTCTAATCGAGATTGTCCCCAAATGAAAGTATGCTTCAGCCGAGGATTCGGATTTAGCGAATTCTTCTGTCACAAGTTTATATCGATTGACTGCTTCAGATACCATAGATCTTGCATCATACAATATTCCCAATTCTAAATAAAGTTGTGCCCTTATGTCAATAAACTTGTCATTACTGATTAAGGATTGAATTTCACTTATGGTCTCATCCCATTTAGTCTGCTGCCTTAAAATTTTTATTATTTGCAGACGAGATTTCTCAATGTCCTTTCGATTATCAGATACTTTAATCACTTTCCGGTAGAATTTCTTAGCAGTTCCTAATTTGTCGCGTTTCTGGGATAATTCAGCTATTTTAAAGTATAATCGAGCCTTCATATTATTATTTTGTTGTAAATCTGCTGTTTCACTGTACAGGATTATTGCAGAATCAAGTATTCCTGATTCCAGATAAATTTCTGCTAATGTTCCCTTTGCAACCACAATTAAATTGCGATTTCTTCTAACTTTCTCATTCTCTATAATGAATTTTTTTATATCTTTTTTAACAGATTCTCTACCTTCTAATTTCCATCTTGATCTAAGGAGCCACAAACGTGCTTCATTCTTCAAAGGACTGGAAATAGTCTCATGAATGAGCTTCTCCAGTGTCTCTTTCGCATTTCTATATTCCTGACGGTAATATTGCGCTTTACCCATAATAAGAAGTGCATCATCTATCAGTTTACTTTCCGGATAATCCTTAATAACCATCTTACATTTTTCTATTGTTTTTTTTAACGTTTCCATCGTCTGTTTCGACAATTTTTCAGGATCCTCAGCTTTTTCAATTTCGGATTCTGCTACTGCAAAATACTTTTGAGCATTATAAAAAGTATTAAAATAGGCACACGATATTCCGAGAATTAATATGGGAATACCAAACAAAATTTTGTAATTGTAATACCTTAAATAAACCATTGAATCTATATTTCTTTGTAAATTATGTTGACCGAATTTTACAATAGTCTTGAGAAAAATAAACTGTTAACTTTTATTATACGGAAAAAACCATGAGAAAGATATTGTTAGTCGCATTCTTCCTATTATTCTGCAATAATGTGATATTCTGTTCACAGGATACTACTTCACAAGAAATACCTCTGATTGAAGATGAAGAAGGTAGTTTTGGGTATGTAATTGTTAAGTGTGATTCGGTGGGAATAGACATCTTTATTGATAATATGTTAGCAGGACAGATACCCATCGAAAATCCCATTCCACTTTCAATTGGTAAACACACTATTTCATATTTCAATCCTGGATTTAGTTCACTCCTGAAATATTATTATAACGAAAAAGAAATAAATGAATTTGTTCGTAACGGTATAAAGGTAGTATATGTTGTACCCGACGAAACGATTACAGTGGAATTGTGGTGGAAGCCTTACGAAAAAGCACTCACCAGCCGTAAAAGACAACAGACTATAAAATCAGGCGTTGGCATTGTGTTACTGACGGCACTCCTTTTCCTGACCGTTCAATTGACCAAATAACTCACAGAATTATACCTGAATTGAGTGATTACTTAAGAAATACCTATTCGCTTTTTTTTAGATTGTTCTTGCAGTAATTTAAAGATATGGATGATATCACTAAATTTGAAAATCCTATCAGATTCAAGCCGGATTACGTTTGGCCCTCCGAAGATGAAGAAAAAAATTGTCCCAGATGTGATAACCCACTGACTCTGAACGAAAACCAACAAAACTATATGGGTAAACCCTGGTGGTGTGGGAATTGCCGATGGCAATTTACTGTGGATGAAATCTGAGTTATTTCTCTTCCTCCGAAAAATTTAATATGTCCAATTGAAGGTTTATTTCATTACCAATATTCTATATTCTAAGCTTTAATAAACACTTCCGAATTTTCAGTCATGATATCATCAACCACCCATCGAACAATAACTGCATCATCCAAAAACCCCAACATACCCAGATTGTCCGGTATTTCGTCTTCTTCTTCAATAAAATAATTTAACGCAAATAGGATCTTCCTTTTGATCTCCTCTGAGATTGGTTTCCCTTCGACGATAGCAAGGTATAGAAGTTCTACATTCCCAATAAGTTCGAGGACAAATGAAGAATATCTTTTTCTTCTCAGTATTGCTTCCAATTTCTTTGGAATTTGATTTAATATTTTTTCCTCTGACGTAAGGGGAAATTTCTTGATCAGTTTTTGATATCGATCGATATCCTCCTTCGTTAGATGAAATGTAATAGGTTTCAAGGTCATCTTTGAATCTCCCTCCTGATTGGAATTTTTAATATGCATGAAATATAACCATAAAGAATCAAAATACAAGCAATCATGTTTCTGGAATTTCCCCGAAAATAGCCTTTTAACTCACGATATTTATATAGATATGGGTTTTTATAAATAGTGGAGGACTTTTTGTGGAAAAAACGGGGAAAGTTTTTTTTAGTCTGATGGTTCAAGAGAGGCTCAGTGCGAATTGGTAAACCTCCCTGCCTGACTATGTCACGCAGGCAGGTACGTATAGTCCTCCAGCAGGAGTCCCTTCGGGAAAAGAAAGCACCCTAAAGGGTCACGCAATTGCGGGATTCTTTTTTCGATTTAGCGTCCTAAACCTTCAGCAATTTTTCAGACATAGTTTAATTTACTCCGGTTGCAAAAAGCTAAGCATCAAAAAAAAAGATGTCATCTTTTATTTCCACAGCTACCCTTTACAACTGCCTCATAATCCCGCCAAACCTGAACCAAATTAACAGCTAAGTGCAGTGTCAAATTTCAGTGAAGTATAAACAACGATTGGTTCAAGTCATTTCTAATCTTAAACTGTAGTATAATAAAAATCATTGTAGGAATATATTGTAATATTCCTACGATTCATACTATATTCCTACCAAGTTTGTAACAGGAGACAAAAATGTCGATAATCACAAAATTAGGAAAAAAGAGTCAGATTGTTATTCCCAAAGAAATAAGAGATAACATTGGTATAACAGAGGGAGATGAACTTATCATTGATGTTTTGTATGATAAAATCATTATAAGAGTGAAACCAAAAAACTATACAAAGAAGTTGAGAGGATTGCATAAGGAAGTATGGGAAGGTATCGATCCACTGGAATATGTACATAACGAGAGAGAATCGTGGTAAGCAGTATTCCAAGGGGACAAAAGGTTGCTCTGGATACGATGATATTCATTTATCATCTTGAGGATTATCCACGTTATTCAGACATAACAGAGAATCTTTTTTACGAGATTGAGAGCGGTCGCTATTCTGCGGTAACATCGTATATTACCCTCCTTGAGCTTCTGGTTAAACCCAAACGTGAGAGAAGATTCAGAGTAGTCTCCGATTACAAAGACCTTCTCCTTACATTTCCAAATCTGGAATTTATTTCATTGGACTTACAAGTTGCTGATATGGCTTCAAGTATAAGAGCCAAGTATTCACTCAATACGCCGGATTCAATTCAGATTGCTACTGCCATTACAGGTAAAGCGAGTGTATTTATTACCAATGATGAAGATATGAGAAAGGTAAAAGAGATTTCAGTTTTGATGCTGGACGACTGGAAATAACAACAATGCCCAGCAACATCGAATCCGCTTTAAGAGATACCCACCTCGATTGCCTGAAACAGCTTCCGAATCTGACACAGACCTGACTGGTTGAATAAATCCTATCAGGTTAAGAAATGTAAAACAATCAGCCTTGATTGTTTACGCTTCCCCCAAGGGGGAATGCGTATAGTTCTCAGACATAGTAGCTATAATCCAGAATAAATCCAACAGCCAGGGATGGCTATTGTACGTAAAATAGGCATCCCTGGCTGTTTTTGTGCAAGACAACATCTTGCATTGCTTTTCTTCCTTTCCCATTTGGAAACGCAATAAGATAGTTTTATTTTTTCACAATTACTTTTCATCCCTTATGACAGATACCTTATCATCCCGATTCCTCGTTTTTGTTCTCGGTATCCCCGGTATTCTCCTCGCTATTTATTTCGGAGGATTTTTCTTTACTCTGTTTATCACTATTGTCTGTATCCTTGCCTTACGAGAATTTTATGACCTGATGAAAAATAAAGAGGCTTTCCCTCAATACACGATAGGATTGCTGTCTTGTGTTTTTATTTCTTTGTATTACCACCATTATTTCCCCGACGTTTTCACATTTATTCCAATTCACTCTTTTTTTATAGTCCTGATAATCTTAGTGATGACGGTTGAACTGTTTCGAAACAAGGATCAAGCAACCTTGAATATCATAATAACTTTAGGTGGTATACTTTACATCCCACTGCTCTTAAGTTCACTGATTGCCATCCGAAACTTTCATTCTCCGGATGATGTCTTAGGTATGCAACTGACTTTCAGTCTCTTCATCTCGGTGTGGCTTTGCGATACAGCCGCCTACTCTTTTGGAAAGAAGTGGGGTAGGAAAAAAATAATGGAGCGAGTAAGTCCTACAAAAACTGTGGTTGGTACGGCGGCAGGAGCCATTACTGCCTTGATTACCTATCAGGTATTTATAGAGACAGGTTTTTTTAATACAACCTCCCAAATATCAGCACTCACTAATGTAGATGGAATCGTTCTCGGAATCGTCGTAGGTGTTTTTGGGCAGGTGGGAGATTTTATCGAGTCATTAATCAAAAGGGATGTGGGTGTGAAAGATTCGAGTGGATTTCTATTAGGGCACGGAGGAGTATTGGATAGATTCGATTCATTATTGCTGGCATCTCCCTTGACGTATCTTTATTTAACACATTTTGTTTGATTTATTTTATTTTACAATGCTTTGCTAACTTCAAAAGTTTAGTAAAGCTAAAGTAATTCAATCGAAATTTAGAGTCTGATCAAGTAGATGAAAACAACTGGATAAGGGGAATATGGAATACTTATATTTGGCGGTTGTAAATTCCTCATTCAATCATCAATACTCAACAAATTAACAATGGTATCATACGATTATAGCAACAAGGATGGAGAAAGAAATCTCTACCGTTAGTCAAACATTGACAGGAAAAGAGTTTGTCTGGCGAGCCCACCCTGCCAGAGAACGTTTAGGTTCAGCCATTGCCGTTTCATTTGTAATCCTCGGAATTATACTTGCCATTTACTTTTCTTTTGAAAGCATTACTTGGAGTGTGATTTCCTTAATCGTCCTGATATTATCCTTAAATCGGTTCTTTTTCCCAAGTCAGTTCAAGGTCGACAATAGTGGCATCACAGCCAAATATTTTTTCTCTCGTCAGCGATATGACTGGAAAGATATTCGTAGATATCTTTCCGACCGGTATGGCGTTTATCTTTCTACCCGGAGTCAAAGTTCAAGATTTGATTCATTCCGGGGGATGAATATTCTCTTTGGACAAAATCGAGAGGAAGTTTTAAAGCGAATTCAGGCAAAAGTACGGAAGGCTGGCTCTGCATGAGTTGGCTAAAACATGCTTTTGCCGTCGATCCACCTGGACCTGCCATACCCACTGAACCTCAAAAAGAAGTCGTTGATAAAATTTGTACCGAAATTGCCAGACGTCATCTAACCACACCTGCTATTGCAACCTTAGAAATGTTCAGACCCATGAACTATCTGGGATCGCAGGTAATGCACTTTTTTCAGCCCATCGTTTCTGCCGTATTAACGGGAGAAGGATACCGGCATTTCACGGAATTTTTGGAACAGAGGGGAAGCATTGATTATTTCTGTAAACGGATTGAGGAGTTTGAAGAACGTTATGCTCATCGAAAAGAAAAGCAGTCAGCACACAAAAATGAGGAGTTAAAGGAAAAGGGAATTTTTAAGTATAAAGAATAGGGTATTGAGGATAGAATGAAGCAGATAGATCCTGAAAAGATAAATATAATATTGGCTACGGATTGTGGCAGTACCACGACCAAAGCCATATTAATCCAAAAAATTGACGGTCATTATCGTCAAACCCATCGTGGTGAAGCGCCCTCAACGGTAGAAGAACCCTTTGCCGATGTTACTGTGGGTGTTGTCAATTCTGTGACTGAAGTTTCCGAATTGGCAGGTCGTAAATTGATCGATGAAAATGATCAGATCATTATGCCTTCAAAAAATGGAGAAGGATGTGACATCTATATTTCCACATCCAGCGCCGGGGGTGGACTCCAGATGATGGTTGCGGGTGTGATTAAAGAAATGACGGCAGCGAGCGCCAAACGGGCTGCATTAGGCGCTGGAGCTATTGTGATGGATGTTATAGCTTCCAATGATAAACGGAAACCCCACGAGCAAATCCAGCGAATCCGTGATCTTCGTCCGGATATGATGCTGGTATCCGGCGGGACAGATGGGGGAACCATTACCCATGTCGTTCAAATTGCCGAACTGATTGCACCTGCAAAACCTCAACCTCGGTTTGGTTCACAATATCAGCTGCCCATTATTTATGCGGGGAATAAAGATGCAGCAAAAAATATGGAAAACATTTTCAAAGAAGGATTCGATTTATCCATCGTGGAAAATATTCGCCCGGTTCTTGAGAGGGAAAATCTCAATCCCGCCCGGGATAAAATCCATGACCTGTTTTTAGAACATGTGATGGCGCATGCCCCGGGTTACAATAAGCTCATGTCGTGGACAGACGCACCCATTATGCCCACACCGGGGGCCGTGGGGGATATTCTCCAGACTATCGCTCGCGAGCAGGGAATTAATGTGGTCGGGGTCGATATTGGGGGAGCCACGACAGATGTGTTCAGCGTTTTTGATGGCGTATTCAACAGAACGGTGAGCGCCAACCTGGGGATGAGCTACTCCATTTCAAACGTCTGTGCCGAGGCAACCATGCCCAATATCCTTCGATGGGTTCACCTGGATATGGATGAGCGGGAAATCCGGAATCGTGTGAAAAATAAGATGATTCGTCCAACAACCATCCCCCAATCCATTGAAGCATTGATATTTGAACAAGCAGTTGCCAGAGAAGCTTTACGGCTTGCCTATCAGCAGCACAAGGAATTTGCCACCACCCTGAAAGGGGTTCAACAGCAGCGAACTGTTGGGGACACATTTAGTCAGCAAGTGGGTGGTCAATCCATCGTGAACAATATGAAGTTAAATCTGCTGGTTGCTTCCGGAGGTGTACTGTCACACGCCCCCAGGATGAATCAGACGGCTATGTTATTGATCGATGCCTTCCAGCCTGAAGGCGTCACCACACTCGCAAAAGACAGCATTTTTATGATGCCGCACTTGGGTGTTTTGGCGCAGGTGCATCCCACTGCAGCCATGGAAGTGTTTGAAAGGGATTGTCTGATCTACCTCGGTACGGTTGTAGCGCCCGCTGGACATACCAAGAAAGGAAAAATCTGCTTTTCTTATGATTTGCAAGGTGATTCCATCCATGAAAAGGGTGAAATTATTTATGGAGAGATTAAACTTATTCCTTTGAGTCTCGAAGAAAAGGCGGAAATCACCATCGAACCGGGAAAAGATTTCAACGCAGGTAACGGTCCTGGAAAGAAAGTAGTCAAGCAGGTAAAAGGGGGAACAGTAGGGATCATTCTTGACGGAAGAGGTCGCCCTCTGATAATCCCGAAGGAACATGAGAAAAGCAAAAAACTGGTAGAAAAGTGGATTCAAAATGTTGATCTTTATCAGACACCCAAAGATGAAAAACCCCCTGTTTCCAGTTCCTCCGCCAGCTGGCGGATTGTTACCACTCCTTCTAAGAACGGCGAAAAGAATAAAGCCCATGCCTACACTCCCGGATTAAAAGTAACCCACCGGGTTACTATCCGAAGGAAACGGTTGCTGCCTATACCTGGCGAAGTTTTAGTGAAAATGGGTGATGTAGTTGAAGCGAAGCAAGTAGTCGCAGAAACATTTATGCCTGGGGATGTACTTCCCATTAACCTGGCAAATCTTCTCTCTCTCCCACCAGGAGATGTTCCTGAATGTATGAAAGTAAAAATTGGGGACAAGATTGAAGTCGGAGATGTCGTTGCGCAAACAAAAGGAATTTTCGGCTTTTTTAAGAATGAGTACAAAAGTAATTATACCGGGGTGGTTGAAACCATTTCTGAAGTAACCGGACAATTGATTCTACGGGGACCTGAACACCCCGTCAATGTTCTTGCTTTTTATCCGGGGAAAGTGGTTGAAGTCCTTGCAGATCAGGGGATTGTGATTGAATCGGAGGTGTCATTTATCCAGGGCATATTTGGTATTGGCGGGGAAACTTTCGGCAAGATCAGGATAGCAGTTTCTTCCGCTGATGAAAATCTTCTGCCGGAGCACATTACTCTCGACATGAAAGGATGTATTGTTGTGGGGGGTACAAGAATGACCGCTGAAGCCATTAAGAAGGCAGTTGAAGTGGGCGTGGCGGGGATTGTTTCCGGCGGAATTGATGACCATGATCTGAAGGAATTTCTCGGGTACGACCTAGGAGTTGCTATCACGGGAGCAGAAAGACTGGGGATTACTCTCATTATTACTGAGGGATTTGGAGATATTTCCATGGCGGATAGAACCTTCAGATTACTCAAGTCGAGGGAAGGCGAAGAAGCATCCATCAATGGCGCTACCCAGATTCGTGCAGGGGTTATCCGGCCTGTAATTGTCATTCCGGTTGATGAATCGGTGCCACCCGTTGTTGAGGATAAGAAACATATCTCAGGGATTTTGGGTATTGGATATCCTGTCAGAATTATTCGGGATCCCTATTTTGGGTTGATTGGCAAAGTTCACAGTTTACCACCTGAACCTCAGAAGTTGGGATCGGGTTCGAAAGCAAGAGTACTGGAAGTCAAAATGGATTCAGGGGAATCCATCATTATTCCACGGGCAAACGTGGAATTGATAGAAGGAGAAGATGAATGAAGAGATCACTTTATTGGTTCGTATTTTTAGTAATGACGGTGTTTGGAGGGAGGGGCATTTCGGCGCAAGATGTTTTACTTGCTCCACCTGTGAATCTTCAAGCAGTAGATCATCCCTGGGACCACGGGGATAAAGTTGATCTAACCTGGAATCTCTCAGCAGATGATCCCGCATTAGTTACGAGCTATCTTATTTATTCTTCAGAATTACCTGACGGTCCTTTTTCGTTTATCACGATTATTTCCTCTGGTGATCAGAGTTTTACCGTTGAAAAATTAGAGAGGGGTGACAACTATTTCTTCAAAGTAGTAGCTGTTGGAACTGATGGTAGTGAATCTTTGCCTGCCGTGACAACTGAAGCCGTAGTTCCTACCAGACAGTGGTTTGACGGCAATCGCTTCTCCCTTGCCATCATTATATTAATTTTTTGTGGGTCGGTATATTATTGGATTCGTCATGCCCGAATGGGAGGAGAGTTGAAAATCAGGAAAATTGCCGGATTGGAAGCCATAGAGGAAGCGGTAGGTAGAGCCACAGAGATGGGACGATCTTGCCTTTTTATTGTCGGCAT
>JADFPG010000036.1 GCA_022562455.1 Fidelibacterota bacterium
AGGTTTGTCCCCGGCGATTTGGATTCGATGTAACCAACGATTTCATGCTCCCCATCCCAGACACGGAAATCAGGGTTTCCAGCTTCTGTTTTTTTCGGCAGAACCGTAACCGCTATTTTCTTTTTGCCTATGGATTTTCCGTATTCTTCTAAAAAAGACTTAAGCGCAGGATAGAAAGTTTCTTCTCTATAATCACCCCGAATGATGATATCGGCAATTTCTTTTAAATAGGATTGGATCATGTTTAAACCATTACCGCTTCTTTCCCAATCCAGTCTAATGTGGGCATAGGTTAATCTGCCTCATCTGGGTCGAACTCAAGTACATTGTCATAGGTTAGTAATTTTAATGGTATGCCCGGATATTTGTTTTTAAAGAATTTGTATTTATAGGGTTTAAACAAATTTGCAGAAAATTTTACTTCATAAGCCCGTTTGTCTTGAATAAGAAAATCGACCTCATGCTTTTTTTGTGTTCGCCAAAACTTGATATCCCAGTCAATGTCATAATGGTCGGTAAACAGGCGAAAAACATAATTCTCCAAAAGCTCTCCCCTGTCATCACGGAGTAAAATCGAGTCAAAATTACTAGCGAAGAAATTGCGCAAACCCAAATCAAGAAAATAAGCTTTTTTCATTTTTCGCAGTTCTGTAGCTGCGCTTTCATAATATGGCTTTATCAGTCCAATGTGAAACGATTTCTGCATGACATACAGATAAAGTTCAACTGTTTTATATTGTATTCGAAGTGCTTTACTGATTGAGTTCGGATTCAGCAAGCTTCCGGTTTGTCTGGAAATAATCTTTAGCATATTCAAATAAATTTCCGGGAATCGAAGGGAAGCTTCTTCAATATCCTTCTTCACATACGATGATGCGAGCTCTTTCAAAACTGCTTTCTTTTTTTTCAGTGAAGAAGTTGTTACGACTTTGGGATATCCACCATAAATAAGATATTCTGAAAAGAGCGCCTTTAAATCATTTAAATATAGCTTTGGTAAAAAATCAGAATGAACATAGTCCATAATATTCTCATAATCTCTAAAATACAGGAATTCCCGGAATCCCATTGTAGGCAGATGAAAAATTCGTTTTCTCCCAGCTAAGGAGTCTTTGAATTTTTTATCTATATAAAAGCTGGAAGACCCGCTTACAATTAACTTAATCTGAGGTGTATGCTCATCATAAATCAGTTTTAAAAAATTTGAAGGGTCTTTCAGGTATTGAACCTCATCTATAAAAATAAAAGATGTTTTTCCCGGT
The DNA here is from genome assembly GCA_022562455.1 of Fidelibacterota bacterium. Lineage (GTDB taxonomy): Bacteria > Fidelibacterota > Marinisomatia > Marinisomatales > SCKK01 > SCKK01. The sequence goes on from JADFPG010000036.1 coordinate 1,263, forward strand.
TCGGGTAGTGGAATAAACTGGAACAGGTTTTTTGGATGTTCATCGAAGGCATCCAAATAAGTTCTATCTTCTAATGAAAAGAATGATGTTGTCCCCCTCTGTTTTATTAAATAACCTTCGAGTTGTTTAAGAAGAGTCGTTTTCCCGGTTTGACGTGCACCCAATAACAGGGTTATTTCCTTCTCTTTAGAATGATCGATAAGTTTGTTCAGAAGAAATCTTGGCTTCATAACGTCTTTAAACTACCATAATATTCCATATATTGCAAGGCATAATATAATATTATCCCTATGAAAGGGATATGCTCTATTATATTATGCCTATTAATATACAATAATAATACAAATATATTCCACTTATGAGCAAGTTAAGTGGATTATTATTCCAAATAAAATAGTTTGTACTGTAAAAATATTCCAATCCACATTGTTACAAAAGAACTATTTCCTGAGTGCTTTCATATGCTCAACTCTTTTCCGGATAAGTTCTGCTGACCCGATATCTTCACGATGAAACAGAGGCCCTCTTACTCGACTGATCTCTTCCTCAGCCTTTGCCTCAGCCTTAGGCAATGTTTCTGCAATTCCCACGAAAGCCACAGTCCGGGATCCCGCTTCAAAAAGCTCGTCTCCCCGGGATTCTACAGAGGCATAGTAAAGTTGAGCTTTGTCTGCCACTTTAGAAATATCGATTTTTTCACCCTTGACAGGAGAATCAGGATAACCTTCTGGTACAGCATATTTACAGACGGTGGCAAGATTTGAGAACCTGGCGTGTTCTTGAGTAAGTGTCCCATCCACTATTGCCCAGCAGATAGTGACAAAATCCGACTCCAGAATAGCGAGAACGTTCATCCCCTCAGGGTCACCCAGACGGGCGTTATATTCGATAAGTTTTACACCATTGGTAGTTACAATAAATCCTCCATAAAGAATACCCTTATACCCCATACCAAATTCTTTCTTCAGCGCTTCAATTGTAGCTTCATTGAACTGCTGAGCCTGGTTCACATCCTCTCGGGTTAGAAATGGAAGAAGGTGGTTTGCATCTGAGTAACTTCCCATTCCGCCTGTGTTTGGACCTTCATCCCCCACGTACGCCCGCTTATGATCTTGGACGGGCGGCATATGAGCGAGATTCTTTCCATCGCAAAAACTCATGAGAGAAAACTCCTCACCGATTAATTTTTCCTCCAGAACGAATTGACCATCTTTCACTAAAAGTTTTTTGCAATATTCGAGGGCTTCTTTATGGGATTGCAGATGCTCTCCTGATACCTTTACTCCCTTTCCACCCATCAGTCCATCAGCTTTTACGACATAGTTCTCCCCCAATTCTTGTAGAAATTTCTTAACACCTTTCATCTGAGTAAAAACCCGGAATTGTGGGCATGCGGGGATGTGATATTTCGTAAGCAGTTTTCTGGCGAATGCTTTGCTGGTCTCAATCTGAGCTAATTCCTTTTTCGGACCTATTGTGGGAATATCGGCTTGCCACAGCGCATCAGATACGCCGGTTTCGAGCGGAGCCTCCGGACCGATGATGGCTAAATCCACATTATGTTCTTCGGCATAGTTAACGATTGCACTACTGTCTGTAACCTTTCTAACTGTTAAGGTAGAAGATAAAGACATAATACCCGGATTGTTATTTGTTCCGATACAAACAAGCTCATGATTCTGAGAAGAACGTTTAATGGCACGTGCCATAGCGTGTTCCCTGGCGCCTGAACCTATGAGTAGGATGTTCATATATTTCTGTATCGGGACTTAGCCTAAATAGTTACTTATTTTATCATCTCGCCTGCCTGCCGTCAGGCAGGGAATTTCAATATTATTTCTCGCAAAGACGCCAAGAACGCAAAGAGATTATTTTTGACAGGAATAACAGGATTTACAAGATTCTATTTTTATCCTGTAAATCCTGTCTAATATTTTAACTTGGCGTCCTTTGTCCCGCATGTGCGGGAAGAGACATTTTTTTAATCAATACATCTTAATGAAATCTATCTGTCGTACGGAACGATAGACAGGTGACGATGGATCAATTTACGAAGTTATGTTCATTATTTCTGATTCCGTTCCATGACTCTTTTATCTTCCATCTCTACCATCTTTTTCTCATCCACGTCGCCTGTGACATACCACCCATCAAGACAAGCCATACATGGTTGATCTATATGGTGCTCCCCCTTTCGAGTAACGGCTTCTACCAAATCTTCGATGCGTTGGTAAAGGAGAATATCCACACCCATGTAATTCTGAATTTCCTTCTCAGTCAAATTCGAGGCGATGAGTTCTGAACGAGTGGGCATGTCCACACCATAAAAGCACGGGAGTTTTACCGGTGGGCACGCGGAAACGAAATAGACTTTTTTAGCGCCAAATTCATATACCATTCTTACAATTTGTTTGCTCGTATTTCCTCGTACGATGCTATCATCGACGATTAAAACCGTTTTGTTCCGGATTTCTGTCTCTTGTGGAACAAGTTTGTAGCGTACCGAACGCTTTCGTTCCTCCTGGCCTGGCATGATGAAAGTTCGTCCGATGAAGGGATTTTTGTACAGCCCCTCTGAATAACGAACGCCCAGTTCGTGTGCAAATGAAAGAGCAGCAGTATTGGCGGTAGCCGGTGCGGGGATAACAATATCCGGAATGAGTTCAGGATATTGTTCTTTCCACCGATTGGCGAGGTTCTGTCCCATCCGAAGGCGAGATCGATATACGCTCACATCATTCATCATAGTATCGGGGCGGGAGAAGTAGACGTACTCAAACACACACGGCGTAAACTGTTCCTGTCGAAGGACTTGTTTATGAGCTGTCCCATCCTGGCTTACAAAGATGACTTCCCCAGGAGAGACCATGCCTGCAAGTTCAAACCCCAGGGCATAAAACATAGTGGTTTCCGATGCAAATATGTAGTCTGTGGAACCGTCAGGATTGCGCCGTTTACCCATGGCAAGGGGTCGTATGCCGTGAGGATCCCGGAAAGCAACCATCCCCTTACCAATAATCATGCAAACAGCGGAATAGGAACCGCTGACTGAATCGAAAACCTTCTCCACAGCTTGACAAATGTGTTTAAAGAAATGAGTCGCCTGGCCATTGGTTGTGGAAGAGTTTAAAGCATCGGCGAAAAGTTGCAATATTACCTCGGTATCGCTCGTAGAGTTCACATATCGCTGGTGTTTTTCTTCGAGTTCTTTAACAAGCTCATTATAGTTAACCACATTCCCGTTATGAGCCATGGCAATACCATAAGGGACACTTGTCCAGAAAGGTTGAGCTTCTTCCATACTGAATCCCCCTGAAGTCGGGTAGCGAGTGTGTCCGATTCCCACATTCCCCAGTAGCCTTTGCATGTTATGCTCGTCGAATATATCCCGCACGAGCCCCACACCCTTCTTGGAGTGAAATCGAGTGTTGAAAGTCATAATTCCCGCTGCATCCTGCCCACGGTGCTGCAGGTGGATGAGACTCTCGTAGAGTTCACCGGCAACCGGCTTTTGAGAAAGAATTCCGACGACGCCGCACATGGTTAATTTAGCTCCTCCACAATCTTGCCAGCCAAGCCTATATAGGTTTCAGGCGTTAAAGCAAGCAGCGCCTGTTTATCCTGCTTGGGAAGGGCAAGCTCCTCAATAAAGGCGTGAATATTCTCCCTACTGATTTTTTGTCCCCGGGTGAGTTCCTTCAATCTCTCATATGACTTGCTGTCGCCGGATTTCCGGAGAACAGTCTGAACAGCTTCCGCCAGCACCTCCCAGTGATCGTTCAGTTCTTCCCGAAGTTTTATCTTATTGACTGTCAGCCTGTCCAACCCTTTCAGGATGTTCTTGCACGCCAGCAGCGAGTGCGCCAGCGGCACGCCCTGGTTGCGGATGACGGTACTACCAGAGAGATCCCGCTGCATTCGGGAGACAGGAAGGGTTTGCGCCAGGTGGGATAGAAGTGTGTTGGCAATCCCCAGATTACCCTCGGCGTTCTCGAAGTAGATAGGATTCACTTTGTGAGGCATGGTACTGGATCCTACTTCACCGGTTTTTGTTTTCAACCCGAAAATGCCACGGCTGATATAGAGCCAAATATCTCTGCACAAGTCCAACAGAATAATGTTGATACGAATGAGGATGTGATAGCTTTCCGCAAGTGAGTCGTTGGATTCGACCTGAGTGGTGATGAGGTTGGGTTCCAGCCCAAGGGATGTCACGAACCGCTTGCTGAACGTTATCCAGTTCACATTGGGGTAAGCTACGGTGTGAGCGCCCCAGGTACCGGTGGCGCCAGCAAGTTTCCCCTGGAGTTCGTGTTGTTTCAACTGCTCAAGTTGCCTGTTTAAGCGATTGGCGAAGACAGCAAACTCCTTTCCCAGCGAGGTAGGGGTAGCGGGCTGACCATGGGTTAACGATAGCATAGCCAGATCACGATATCGTTTTGCGAAACCCTTGAGCCGGTTGTGGACTTTTGTCAAAAGAGGGAGGTGAACCTGTTTTAGAGCATCCCGCCACATAAGAGTATGGGCAAGGTTGTTCACGTCCTCCGAAGTGAGAGCGAAATGGATCCACTCGCCGTAAGATTTCAAGCCAATGCGGGTGAATTTCCGTCTGAGAAAGTACTCCACCGCCTTGACGTCATGTCTGGTTTTTTCTTCAATTCGTTTGATGGCTTGAAAGTCTTGATTGGAGAAATCCTGATAAAATGAGCATAGCTTCTCTTGGTCTTCAGCCGAGAACGGAGGGAGTTCTGTGACCTGCTTCTCCTGGCTCAGAGCGATGAGATATTCCACCTCAATCCGAACGCGGTATTTCATGAGAGCCATTTCTGAGAAGTAGTTTCGCAGTCCGGCCACATCCTGCGCATATCGTCCGTCTAAAGGAGAAATAGTATTCATCGAATTACTCATCTCAGAAAGTGTTAAAGTGTTAGTGTGTTAATGTGTTTAAACAAAATCCCCGGCGTGGTGTCATCCTTGAATAGTCGACCACCTAAGTACCTAAACACGTGAACACTCTAAGATTCGTTTCACTGCCAGTACACAATTCCCAGGATCAAGGATCGTAAGCACCGGTGTATTACTGGGCATCTGGAGAGTAGAGTGGATGTTCACCAGCATATCCATCTTATCTCTGAATGGAGGGCAGGCAAGGGTGGGGAATTCCGAATTTGCAGCCACAAAACCTGAAAGGGCATTGGATCTCCCCGCAATAGTAACATAGATGATAGATTTTTCATCTTTGTATGAATCGAGTATCTCTAACACTTTTCTCGGTTCTTTATGTGCGGAAGCCACATGCTGCTCCCATGGAATGTCGTGGTCAGTCAGTTTTTCGGTTATTTTTTTCGCCCAGGCAAGGTCAGATGTAGAGCCCATAATGATTACTGTTTTCATTATCAAATTCCTTTTCTTATATCATTAGCAGATTTACAGATTCAATAACTGATTCAATTGGTGGAGTGTGGTCACAGTAACTTTTTCGTGGAGTTGATATGTTTCTTTTCCGGGATAGATGACGTACAGGTGGTCCAGATTAACATCCTGGAGTGCAATATGAATTGATTTGGTCATAGTAGGAGCATCTGCACATTTCATTTCAAAGCCGATCCTTTTTCCATTTCTAAAGAGGAGGAGGTCAATTTCCGCACCGGTATGAGTCCGCCAAAAGTAACAGGTTCTATCCCTGTACGTGGATAGAATTTGTTCGATTACAAATCCTTCCCAGGATGCGCCGTATTTCGGATGGCTCTGGAGATCCGACATGCTCTTAATACCGATTAATGTATGCAGCAGTCCGGAGTCTCGAATGAAAATCTTGGGGGATTTCACTTGCCGTTTACCGATGTTTTCAAACCACGGTTGCAACTGCCGAATCATATAAGCTTCCGTAAGAATATCCAAGTGTCTTTGCGTGGTCATGTAAGAAACGCCCAAAGAACGGGCGACCTCTGAGGAATTCCATATCTGGCCGTGATAATGAGCCAGCATAAACCAGAACCGCTGCATCACTTGAGTTGTAACCTGAATACCCATCTGCCCTAAGTCACGCTCCAGAAATGTCTGGATAAAGTTTTCTCGCCATGCATAACTGTTTTCAATATTCTCAGCTAAAAAGGATCGGGGGAATCCCCCCCGCATCCATAAGTCTTTGTAAGAATCGTATCCCACCTCATTTTGATCAAACCCGCTCATGTGAACAAATTCCACACGTCCGGCAAGGGTCTCTGAACTTTTTTTTACCAGATCAGGAGAAGCGCTCCCCAGTAGAAGGAATCTTGCCGGTGATGGATCTCTGTCTGCAAGCACACGTAAAATAGGAAACAAATCCGGCATACGCTGAATCTCGTCGATAATAATCAAGCCTTCAAGCGACTCCAGGGTCAGTAGGGGGTTGGCAAGTCTCGAAAGTGCGGCCGGATGCTCCAGATCAAAATACTCACCTGTCTGCCGACCAGGCAGGCACTCTATTTTTTCAGCAATGATTTTTGCCAGAGTTGTTTTACCACACTGACGGGGTCCTAGAATAGATACGATAACGGAACGAGATAAAGCAGTATTCGTTATTTCCAGCAATCGGCTACGTTTGACAAAGGAATCCATTATTGAAAATTACACATCACATGTGAAATATTCAAGAAACATTGCTGCCATCTCTCATAAGTATTCCGCTATGTTACTTTGAATTCGATCGGTGATAGGTTGCGCTTGATCAGGGAATGAAAAAAGCGTCCCCGTGATCATTTCGTACAGTTGAATATAACGTCTTGAAAGTTCAATCACGAGTTCTTCAGGGGCATTCGGGAGTGTTTCATCATGATAGGGATCGCAATGTTTCACAAACCATAGCCTCAAGAACTCCTTGTCAATATTTTCAGGTTCTTCCTTGGCGTCAAACCTATCCTCATAAGTATCTTCAATCCAGTATCGGCTGGAGTCTGGGGTGTGAATTTCATCAATAAGTAGTATGTTACCCTCGGAGTCCTTCCCAAACTCATACTTGGTATCTACAAGAATGAGTCCATGTTTCGACGCTGTCTCTTGACCAAAAGCAAAAAGAGTTAGGGCCGCTTTGCTTGTTACCAACCAATCTTCTTCAGACATAAGACCATCTTTCAGGATTTCTTCGGGTGAGATGGGAAGGTCATGATCTTCAGCTTTGGTGGTAGGCGTTAAGATGGGATGATGGAGCTGCTCGTTCTTTCGCAGCCCTTCCGGTAGGTCGTTGCCGCAATAATTCCGAACGCCTCTGGCATAGTGTGTCCACAAAGATGTTTCCGTAGTACCTGTAATGTAACCCCGGACAACAAACTCCACGGGGAAGACCGAACATTTCTTTGCAATGGTCACATTTGGGTCCGGTACGCTAAGTACGTGATTCAAGATGATATGCTCCGTCTTTTCAAACCACCAGGCGCTGGTCAGATTCAGTACCTGTCCCTTGAACGGAATAGACGCGAGGATCCGATCAAAGGCACTCTGTCTATCGGTGGTTATGAGAATCAGGTTGTCTTCCGATTCATAGCGATCCCTAACTTTCCCTGATTGCTTGGTTCCAACTTTAAAATCAGTTTCTGTCAAGCAATTATTCAGGTTGTTTCTGATGATATTGGTGTAATCTTTCATTGTTTATCCGTAATAAAAGCAGTTGTGTGAATAGGGATTGTAGAGGATATGAGTATCTAAGACTTTGTTTACTACTTCCTCAAGATGACCATCGTTTGACGTGATCGTCCACAAAATACCGCGCTTAATTTCGCGGATGCCATCGATGTGAAACCAATTTTTCAAAGCCTCACATTTGTGTTGACCTTCAACATCGTCTTTGTATCGGACAAGCAGGGTGGTTGCGTTCTCTTTGGGTTTGGAGACAGTCAGCATTTCTTTGTTGGAGTTGAACAATTCTCCAGTGGAAATGATTTTTTCTCTGAGGTTATTGTTTGTTCCTGGCTGTGCTACTACTTCCCAGTGAGTTTGTCGGGTGATGGTGACAGAAAGTCCCAGTTGCCTGAGAGCATTTTCTACCGACACTGCTTCGTTGTCTGTGATGATGAGATCTACCAGCAATTCAATTGAGCTTTCTTGCGGTATGTAGTTGGAAAGGGAAACATTTGGTGGATCATCCGAAGGATCCTGTGGAAAGGATAGGGATGACACGGTGATCTTCGTATTGTCTTTGATGTAATCACGCATGGAGGTAAAGATAGGATCACCGTCGGTTGTCCGCTCCGGGTGGGGCATCATGGCTAAGACGTTCCCTGTGGGATTGCACACAGCCGCGAGGTTATCCGTAGAACCGTTGGGGTTGATTGGGAATTCCGATGATGTATTTCCCGTATCATCACAGTAACGGAACACAGTCTGGTCTTTGGTCTTGAGCAGATTAAGGAGTTCGTTAGACATCATGAATCGACCTTCGGCATGGGCGATGGGAATAGTCATCCACTGGTCTGGTTCGAGGTGGCGCGTAAAGGCGCTCCGGTCGCTTGGGGCAGTGAGTTGCACGTTTGTCCATGCGTTGTAATATCCCGTTCCGAGGACATGACCATCTTTTAATCGTCGATTAGTAGCCAGAGCCATGCCGACACGGTAATCTTTCAGACCGGGGACGAGTCCGGTCTCCACGAGAATCTGGGCGCCATTGCAAATTCCGAGAACAGGTTTTCCCTTTTCGCTCTCTTCACGTATTATCCTCATTACGGAGTCCAACGACGCGATGATTCCGGCACGGGAGCGGTCTTCGTATGCAAAGCCTCCAACGATGAAATAGCCATCGCAAGCTTGGAGCTTATCTGCTGGCTCATTCCACAGGAATTCAACCGGCTCCATGCCCGCCCGCTTCACAGCAAGGATGGATTCCCGCTCGCAGTTGCTTCCTGGGAATTGGACAATGGCAATTTTCATGATTTAACCATGGAGGTCACAGAGATTCTTAAAATAAAACACTTTGGTGTCCTGTAGTAACAATTCCGATCTCATAAGTATGTATCTCCAACTGTTCCCAAAAATGACTGGACTGGTGGAATTCATCCGGATTCATAACTATCACCAGCCCAATACCCATATTGAAGGTGCGAAACATTTCATGCTCATCCAATTGTCCCAATTCTTGCAGCACTTTAAAAACCGGAAGTATAGACCAGGAACCTTTCCGTATTTCTACCGAGCAACCTTCCGGGAGAATCCGTGGAATGTTGTCGATGAAACCACCGCCTGTAATATGTGCCATTCCTTTAATCTGAACGTCTGCATCCAGTAAAGCGAGGATTGGTTTGGTGTAGTTAATATGAGGTTCCAGCAAAGTTTCACCCACGGTCTTTTCCAGATCAGGATGACGGGAGTTCACATCAAAACCACCCACTTCGAAGAACAGTTTTCTCGCTAAGGAGTATCCATTTGTGTGAAGTCCACTGGAACCAAGTCCTAAAACAATGTCTCCCGGTTGGATATCCTTGCCTGTGATGATTCTGTCTTTTTCAACAAAGCCTGTGATGATGCCCACCAAATCGTGCTCTCCCGGTAGATAGGTATCCGGCATTTCCGCTGTCTCCCCGCCGATGAGAGCTACCCCCACACCGCGACATGCATCAGAAATACCAGTAACAATTGTTTCAATGACGTCCGGTCTGAGTTGGTCATTGGCGATGTAGTCCAAAAATGTGAAAGGTCGAGCGCCATGTACGATAATGTCATTACACGTGGCACTAAGGAGGTCGATGCCAATTGTGTCATATTTACTCATCATACGAGCGACGATCATCTTGGTGCCCACACCGTCAATGCTCTGTACCAGCACAGGGTGAGCGTAGTCCTTGAGAAGTTCCCTTAAGTCTACCATGGCGCCAAAGCTACCCACGTCTGTCATTACTGCCGGTGTAAAGGTGCTTTTTACCTTTTCCTTAATGCGATCTATAGCGTCATTCGCCTCATCGATATTTACACCTGCAGTTTTGTAATCAATCATTTTATTCGCCACAGAGTTCACAGAGATCAAGAATAATCTAGTGTATCATTTCACTAAAATCTTTGCAACACCATATGATAGTGCTTAAGTGTTAATGTGTTTCCCGAAGGTTCGGGATTAATGTATTATTGTCCTATCTCGACGGGAAAACCTGAACACTTGAATACTTGAATACTTGTCCAAAGGACACTGAGCGAACACCGTTTTTTGCCATCCGTCAGCGTTCGACTGAGCTCACGCCGAAGTCTGACGGAAGGAAACCTAATACTGGTTGTCCTTCTTTGTTTCTTTTTGGCGAATATCTCATGCCAATCTTTTTCTCAGACCCTCAGTCCATTCTTCTTTTGCTTCCGTTATGGGCAAGTTGACAATATCGTTCATTCGCAATACAGAGGATTCTGTTGTCTGTCCAATCTCATCAATGGCGACCCGATGCTTAGAAAATATCTGTTTGATAACTTTAACATTTTCAGGCGAGACTTCCACCACGAAACCGCCTGTTTCAGAAAATAGTCTTTTGTCCAGGCTCAAATTACCAGGGATGGAAACATCACAACCAATACCATTCTTAAAGGACATTTCCGCCAGAGTTACCGCGATGCCGCCTTCGGAGATGTCGTGACAGGCAAGGACAAGACCGGAGGTAATGGCGTCGGTAATGGCATAAACCTGACTTTCTACTTCAGCCAATACCGGTTTGGGTACGTTGGCTCCGAGTTCTTTGTGCAGTGAATAATAGACGCTCCCCCCACACTCGTCTTTTCGTTCTCCAATCATAATTAGGATGGAATTCTTTTTCTTGAAATGAGAGGTCACCGCTGTGGACACATCATTCAATTTGCCCAGGCAGCTGACGATGGGACTTGGTGGAATAGCGCCCCGCTTTGACTCGTTGTAAAATGAGACATTCCCCGCAATTATGGGTATAGGAAAGTTAGGGTGACTTTTAAGGTGTATCCCCTTACAAGCATCTGCCACACCCCGAACCGCTTCCACAAACTGTCCCATCTGGTCTTCTTTTTCCGGGTTGCCGAAGCAGAGGCAATCGGTAATAGCTACGGGTACCGCACCCACAGCCGATACATTTCGCATGGATTCCACCACGGCGTTCACAGCACCCCAATATGGGTCAATTTTACAATATCGTGGATTGTGATCGATGGAGAGAGCAATCCCCACAGAGCGGATTTCTTCAGGATAATGTTCACTGTTGAATGGTTGGAGAACGCCTGCATCCGCATCTCCTGCTTCAATGCGAGTTCGTCCCTGAACCTGTTTGTCATAGGTCTCGAAGATAGGGCATCTGGAGGCTATATTCTCATGTGATAAAAGCTGAAGAAGTGTTGTATTGTAATTCTCCGGTTCAGGAATATCGGGTTCAACCGGCGATCTCTTAGGTAGAGTGTAACGGCGGTTGTAGAGTAGTCCTTTTGTCACCTGATTGGCAGGCGCATCCACAATTACTTTGCCATTGGAGTGAACCACATATTGCCCATCAGTCCGGATTTTGCCGATAATGTAGGCTTCTGCTCCTTTTGAAGTGTTGGGCAGGTCGAAAGTCTCGTTGTAGTGTTTCAGGATAAGGGATGAAACATCCGGATGGCAAACCCACATGAAGCGTTCTTGTGTTTCGGAGCAGAGGATCACAGAAGGATGGAGGTGATTCATGCTCAAGTGAGCTTTATCCAGGAATACTTCAGCTCCATAGCCTGTTTTGTCAGCAAGCTCCACACTGGCGCAGGCGATTCCTCCAGCCCCCAAATCTTTGAAGCCAACTTTATCGAGGAGCTTCTTTTCTTTCAATAGATCAAAGAGAGAATAAGTCGCCTTCAGAAGATGTCGTTCTAAAAATGCATTTGGTTCTTGCACAGCGGCTTTTTTGCTTTCTTTTTCCTCCTCATTCAGTTCCAGTGAGGCAAAACTGGCACCGCCGAAGCCGCTGTTATCTGTAGGCTTCCCCACTAAAATGAGATCATAGCCACCTGCATTTTGTGGAACGGCAGAGTGAATAACCTCATCCTCACGAACGATGCCAAGTGTAACCACGGAAACGAGGCAGTTGTCGTTGTAACCTTTATCATAGTAAAGATCACCGGCGATATTAGGAACGCCAATGGGGTTGCTATATCCCGCGATACCCGCCACCACGCCCTCATGAATCCACTTGGTTTTTGGGGAATTGATGTCTCCGAACCTGAGTCCATCAGCCACTGCAATAACTCTTGCTCCCATACACACCACATCTCGAACGTTTCCACCAATTCCTGTGGCAGCTCCTTCGTAGGGAACAATCTGGGAAGGGTGGTTGTGGGATTCGTGACTCATCACAACCCCGTAGCGATGACCCTCATTGTCTTCAGCAATGGCAACAATGCCTGCATCTTCACTGGGTCCCAGGATGACTGTGGGTCCATCGGTAACAAACCTTTTGAGATGTTGGCGACTGCTTTTGTAAGAGGAATGTTCCGATCCTTGGATAGACCAGAGAACACATTCCGTTGTGGAGGGGGGACGCTTCAGGATTTCATTCTGAATCTTCTGCAGCTCGTCTACTTTAAGGGTAACGCCGTATTTGTGGAGAGTCTCCTGTAATTCCTTTTTAGAAAGAGAATTTAGGTCAATGGTTTCGCTTGTGAAGGGCAAGAAATTTACCGAAGGATTGTCTGGTTCCGTTCCCGACCCAAAGAGATAATTGTAACAGGACAGTCTACTTCTTTTTCGATAAAATCGATATATTGTTTCATTGTATCAGGGAGAGCATCATATCCTTTGTTGCATAAGTGATTTACCTGATCACTATTGATATCGTTCCATCCATCAAGTGTTTTATAGATAGGTTTTGCCACACGCATTTTTGAGAGACTCGCCGGCATCTCCATTACCTCTTTGCCATCAATGTCGTAGGCTGTGCATACCCTTAGATCGGGGAATCCGGACAGGATATCGGCTTTTGTTAGAGCAAGTTCCGTGAGTCCGTTGACCCTAACGGCTTGACGAACCTGGACGAGATCAAGGTAACCCACACGGCGAGGACGTCCGGTGGTAGTGCCATATTCATCACCCTTTTCGCGGAGAAAGTCTGCCTGTTTTCCATCAAGTTCGGTGGGGAAAGGACTGATCCCCACACGACTGAGGTAAGCCTTTACTACGCCAATAATCCTTCGTCTGTCGTTATACCCGGTACCTGATCCGGCATTGATGTGTCCAGCTATTGTGGTAGAACTTGTAGTATGGGGATAAAGTCCATGGTCCACATCCAATGACATCCCCTGGGCAGCTTCAAATAGAAATATTTTCCCCGCTTTGTATGCATGGTATAATTCTAATTCAGTGTCACAAATGTATTGTTTAAATCGTTCACCAAAAGCAAGGTATTCCGAATAAATTTCCTCGAGGGTAATCTCAAACTTCATATGAAATACATGTTCAATGACAGCTTTATTGAAGTGGTAAGCCTTGTCCAGTTTTTCTTTAAGGATGACCGGCTCCAGTAGGTCTCCCATCCTGATACCGTGGCGATACATCTTATCGGCATAAACGGGAGCGATGCCTCGTTTGGTGCTGCCGGCTGCGAGTTTTCCCTGATGCCCCGTAAGTCCTTCGTCCATGGCAATGTGATAGGGCATAATGACGTGAGCTCGTTCACTCACCTTAAGTTTTGGTTTAATGCCGCGTTTCCTTAGAGAATCGATCTCTTTCAGTAGAGTCTTTGGGTTGACCACCACGCCATTGCCGATGACAGAAATTGGCTTGGAGTATAACACACCGGAGGGGATGAGATGTAGTTTATACACTTCCTTTCCAACCATAACGGTATGGCCGGCATTGTCCCCACCTTGGAATCGGACTATGTAGTCGCAATCTTCAGCAAAATAGTCGGTGATCTTTCCTTTTCCTTCATCACCCCATTGTGCACCAATGACAACAGTAACCTGATGACCGGTTGTACGATTTGTCAAAATATTATCCTCTGTTAGGGGGTGATGGATTATGAGAGTGAATTATTACAGGGAGTCGGACAAGGTTAAAGTAGGACACGCCCTGTTGTTTTCCCCTCATTAGGTAAGGAAAGAAAAAGTAACATCAGATGTATGAGAATAGTCCGTATTTGGATCAAATGACCCTCTTCAGTATTATTATGATGGATATTATAACGGTGAATATTACATTAATTGTTAGAAAAGGAAAATCTGAAAATGAGTTATATTGTAAATTTAATTACGGAAATTGTGTTTTTTGATGTCGTCTGCAGATAGGACGAAGTTGGAAACAGCAATAGCTAACTTTAAGTGATTTAGGTTAATACATTTAAGGACTAATTAGGAGGGAACCATGGGGATTAGAATTTTTGTGACCGGTGGAACATTCGACAAAGAATATGACGAAATAAAAGGGAAATTATACTTCAAAGATACACATATGAAGGAAATGCTGGAACTTGGTCGCTCGAGATTGGATGTGGACATTCGAACTCTTATGATGATTGATAGTCTGGAAATGACAGATGAGGATCGAAATCTGATCATGGAGAACTGTAAACATGCGGAAGAGGATCAGATTGTTATCACGCATGGCACCGATACAATGGTAGATACGGCAAGGGTCATTGCCGATGCCCAATTGGAAAAAACAGTTATACTTGTGGGGGCTATGATCCCCTACAAATTCGGCAGTTCAGATGGGTTGTTCAATTTGGGGAGCGCCTTGGCTTTTGTCCAGGTTCTTCCTCATGGTGTTTACATTGCAATGAACGGACGATATTTTCCTTACGATAGAGTGAGAAAGAATCCTAATACGGGAAGGTTCGAGGAAATAACTACATAGGATTAATCGATGTTTTTATCAGGATTTAAGGAGCTTCCTTCCACCCAGAAGCAGACGGTGCCCGGGGGGACAACTTGTTGGGCATCTATAGGAACGGAGAAGTACACCTCTTACCCCCACGTATTGACTGAGAAGGAACAGGGTAATATTCTAATTTACCTTGAACCTGCTGTTCTGATAATCTTATTGTTTTATTAGTTTTAGAGGTCTTTTTTCATTTGTTCAAATTCATCTTTGGTAATTTCACCTTTGGCATATCGTTTCTTTACTATGTCCAAAGCAGATTCGATACCTGTCCCTTCGTTGTGGTTCCCGTGAGATCCATGCATCCACAGTGGTTTGAAACCGCCTCCACGACCGAAAATACGGGAAACTACGAACAACATTATGAACATCATTATCATAGGAAATGCCCACATCCCACTACCCCAAAAATTTTCAGACCACATTTGTTTTTCTCCTTTTTTTAGTTATTACGAATGGCTTGTATATCAGCCCAAGCTCAGTGGCGACGAGCTTACTTAATCCAAACCTTCTATTAGTTAATACTTTCAAGAAACTCCATACCCCTAAAATCCGCGCCACTGCCTTCGGTGTACATTACAGCGTTTCACACAGTCTTGCGCATTGTTAAGCGACAGTGTTGTTTAATATTAATTGCTTAAAGTTATCTCTCAGTCGGCATTTCCATTTTTTGCATCATTTTTTACATAGGCTGGATTCAAGTAGTAAGTGCCTGCCTGTCGGCAGACAGGCAACATTTGAAAGTTCCCCGAAAAATACCTGATTGGGGGTTTTGAACCCAAGACATTTTCCCCGCCTGAATAACTTCGTCGGGCAGGTCGGACGGTTATTTAGCTTTTTAATAACTCTGATTATTTCATCATCTGTGATGGTTCTAAAGTCTCTGTTTTTGGGGAAGTATTGTCTGATGAGCCCATTGGTGTTTTCGTTTGTGCCTCTTTCCCAGGCAGAATACGCATGAGCAAAATAAAAGTCAGCACTAAGATGATCAGCAATAGTCTCATGACCGGAGAACTCTTTCCCATTATCCGACGTCAACGTAAGGACGTTATCCTTGATTGGATTAAGCAATTTAGTCACAGCATCGGTTACCTCGTCTTTTGTTTTCCTTTCAACTTTGTAGATCAGAGACAGCCTGGATTTACGTTCTGTCAAAGAGACCAGAGCCTGTTTATGACCTTTACCGATAATGGTATCCGCCTCCCTGCCTGCCGGCAGGCAGGCCAATCGCCAATTCTACTTCGCTCTTCTACCACAATAGGACGCTCATCAATACTGACTCTGTTTTTGATACTTCCCCGTCGGTCATGAGCCCCATAACGCTTCTTCCTTTTCTTCCGACACCTTAAATGAAGATGCAAAGAACCACCAGCCTGTTTGTCTTTAAGAATGTACCTGTAAATCCATTCATGACTTACAGACATGGCCATGTTTTCCTTCATCCAGCTGTGTATCTGTTCAGGAGACCATTCCTTTTGTATCAAACGCTCAATAAAAGCCCAGGTACTTCCATCAATATGTGGTCTGATTTTACCTTGTCGTTGATCTAGCGCCTTGGCATGAGCCTGTTTATGTCGATAGCCGCGTTGGCCACGGTTCCGCTTCACTTCTCGGCTAATTGTCGATTTATGGACGCCAATCACTTCAGCAATTTCTGATTGATTATGACCTGTTTTAAGCAAAGAATATATTCCGTATCTTTGTTCCAGCGTGAGCTGGTTGCCTGCCCGCCGTAGTCACGCAGGCGGGTAGTGTCTCATTTGTGCTCCTCATTTTTGTCTTAAAGAAAAGAGGAGAGCCTACAGCAGCTCCGCTTTCTTTACAAACAGTGTTTGAGTTGCCTGTCTGCCGACAAGGCAGGCACTTAATAGTTGAATTCAAGATGTTTGTAGAAACAAATTTGTAAAGTTTAACATGACAAGACAACAGGCGACACGAGATATGGGATACGAGTTTATGTACTTGACCTTTGGTACACACCCTCTAATTTGTCGGGTACCTCGTGTATCCAAGGACCTTGAGCGAAATGTATCAGGGAGGTTTCACGATGAACAATCAACAAAAGATAAGAATATTTGTAATTCCAGCAGTTCTGTTGCTGGTTCTAGTATATAGTTACGGGCAATTAGCGGCGAAGCAGAAACCACGTAAAGGATTTAGCATCGGGGAAAGGTTCCATCAAGAGACTTCACTAACTTGGCGTGGTGTTATTGGAAATCTTTTTCTTACTAAACCTAAAAAACCGCCTCAGTACAAAACCTATCCTGGGGCGAAGTTGGTAAAACTTCCAAAACCAAAATATCAGGGAATAACCGTTGAAGAAGCCATTGAAAAACGGCGTTCCGTACGAAATTACTCCACAAGGCCAATCAGTCTGTTGGAGTTATCGCAGTTATTATTTGCTGCCCAAGGAGTAACGGGAAGAATGTATGGCGAACCTCTGCGCTCTACGCCATCAGCGGGGGCTCTATATCCAATTGAAATCTACGTGGTCGTTAACAATGTGCAAGGTTTGTCTCAGGGCATCTATCATTATGCTATTCGGAATCATGAATTGGAGTTGATAAAGTCTGGAGATTTCAGCGCTAAGATTACCGATGCGGGGCTGGAACAGGAGATGCTTGGTGAGGCGGATGTAACTTTCATACTATCGGCTATCTTTGACCGCATCCGCCACAAATATGGAGAACGGGGTTTTCGTTACGTGTACATGGAAGCCGGGCATATTAGCCAAAATATATACTTGCAGGCGGTCTCATTAGGATTAGGTTCTGTGAGTGTTGGCGCCTTTATAGACGAAAAAGTCAATCAGCTTATCAGCATTGACGGTTATAAGGAAGCGGCTATTTACTTACATGCAGTGGGTACGCTGTGAAACGTATAGATATTAATTATGTCCTCGCTATCCTGCTATTACTTTCGATTATTGTTACTGGGACATTAGGCTATATTCAATCGCAATTGGAACTTCGTAAGTTCGTTCCACACCGCTATTCTGCTTACATTACTTTGTCTCTCGCTGCTGTACATGTGTTTTTGAACATAGGTAAAGTCTGGCGGTACTTTCGTCGAAAAGTGAGGAAAAAATAATTGTACCATTATAGCGTTAGTCAGGTTTTTCCTGAAAGCATGTTTATCTACTTGATATCTTTCCAGCTGGTCAGATTGTGCCAAATAATTCACTCTTGCTTGTGGGTTAAGCCGACAGATAGTTCCACTTCCACATTCTCCAAACCTTATATCTCATAAAATGGAGGTAACAAAATGAAAGTAATTGATATTACAGAAGAACATAAACAATTATACTTTGCGTGTCTCGAAGATTGGTCTGAAGAAATGAAAGAGGCAGGAGATCATAAAGAGACATGGTATAACAAGATGAAGGATAAAGGGCTCAGTGTAAAACTTGCCATCGATGATAACGGAGAAGTCGGAGAAATGATACAATACGTTCCGATTGAGCATTCTTTTGTTGAAGGCAGTGATTTATACTTCATAAAATGCATCTGGGTTCACGGTTACAAAAAGGGACGTGGAAATTTCCAAAAAAGAGGAATGGGGAAGGCATTGCTTCAGGCTGCTGAAACCGATGCAATAGCAAACGGCGCTAAAGGGATCGTGGCATGGGATATGTCCTTACCGTTTTGGATGAAGGCTGATACGTCAAAGTGCGTGATACATCATTGCAGACTCAGCATGACACCACAATTCAATGGTTGCTGGAGGGTGATCCTTCCATCCGCTGGCAGACCCTGCGTGATCTGGTGGGTGCAGATCACCAGTCTGTGGAGTGCGAACGCAACTTGGTTAGCAGCACGGGATGGGGAGCTCGGTTGCTTGCCCACCAAGAGTCATCAGGGTTGTGGGGTGGGGGATTGTATTCTCCAAAGTGGATATCGACAACCTACACGATGCTTTTGCTCTGCCGCTTAGGCTTGCTCCAAGGGTATCCTCAAGCACTAAAGGCGTGTGCATTGCTGCTGGATGGTGGATTCTATCCGGATGGAGGGATCAACTTTTTCACTTCCCTGAAGCACAGTGAGACATGCGTGACCGGGATGATTCTATCTATCCTTGCTTACTTCCATTTTCCCGATGATCGGGTTAATCGCCTGGTTGAGCATCTAATGGAGCAGCAGAGGAATGACGGTGGTTGAAATTGTCAGTCCTACAAAAGTGAAACTCATAGCTCGTTTCACACAACAATTTCTGTATTAGAGAGTTTATATGAGTACGAAAAATCTCATTCAGAACGGATTCAGGAGACTCGTGATGCGCAACTACGGGGACGTGAATTCCTCTTGGTGCATCGGCTCTATCGATCCCATAGGACCGGGGAAGTAGTGCGCCCAGCAATGACCCGTTTTTCCTTTCCGCCCAGGTGGCACTACGATATCATACGGGCTCTTGACTACTTTCAGGATTCGGGAGCGAAACCCGATGAGAGACTTGAGAATGCTATTAAGATCGTCAAGAAAAGACAAAAGAAAGATGGACGTTGGATACTCCAAAATAGACATCCCGGGCGAACGTTCTTTGAAATGGAAATGGTAGGGACACCCAGCCGATGGAATACGCTCAGAGCTCTGCGCATCCTCAAGTGGTGGGAAGATTCATGATGGATTCGACTATGCCGGTGATTTGTTCGGGAAGTACTACACTCTCAGATTCCCAAGGAGTGACCAATAATCTAACTGGCTTTACCAAAGAGACCGTTTCGTGGCGATACCCCGTTCATGCACTGTCCAAAACCGAGCAACATTCATAAAGGAATGTATCTTAATGTGGAGGTAATTTAATTGTATGCACAGCATCCGTCAGACTTCGGCGTGAGCGTTCGACTGAGCTCACGCCGAAGTCTCAGTCGAACGCTGACAGACGGGTCGCAGCTATGTTCTTACATGAAACCTTCGTTTCAATTACTTAGGAAGATTTTTTTAGCCTAAGCACCTAATGCGGAGCCATCTCAACAATTGTTTTTGCAATAGAGGCAGTATAGACATTTATCTGTTTTAGCAAGTCCATCAATTCCATATGGATTTCATGAGTGGATACCGATTCTGTTAATTCTTCTCGAACTCGTTTAAGGTGTTTGATGCGATACTCTGACTCCAAAGTGGTATACTTGGCCTCTTTGGCCATTACGTTGCTCGCCTTTTCAATATCAAAGGTGGAAATAGCTTCATTTATACGGCTAATCTGTTTGCTCACCTTTATGTGAAAAGCGATAATTTCTTCTTTCCCCTGTTTGGAAAAATCTTCAGTGAGCACTTGCTTTTTAGCGATAAGTGGGATGATCGTTTTGTCAATTATATCGCCGATGCTTTCCAAATCCTTGGCCACAGACATCATGGCAAAAGCCTCATTAGCGTCATCGTCACTTAATTCTTGTCGTGTTATTTTTATCAGAAAGTGAGATACCTTTTCTTCTAAAAAATCTATTCTTTCTTCTCTCATTTTTATCCCCTCTACAAGAGAAAGTTGGGGATAGTAAAGATCTTGTCGACTTTCCTTCTCAATAAAGGGATGAATAACCGCCTCTAACATCCTGCCTATAATTTTTACTATTCTTGATATCTCAGTGCGAGCCAGATTGATTGCCAAAGTTGGGGTTGATATGGAGCTTTCATCAATATGCCAGGTGGCAGGTTTCAGAACTGTTTCTTCTGCCTTTTGTGGCAAGATTCTATAAATACTCTTCATAAACAGTGATGTAAAGGGTAAAAATAAGAAAGCGAGACTTACATTAAACAGAGTATGTGCATTAGCGATTTGTCTTGGAGTAGCGCCTGTCAATGTACCCATCCCTGATCCATCGGCAGCAGGAGATATCCATCGAATAATATCGGCGAATGCCGGTATCCAGAAGATAAAAAGTACGACCCCGCCAATTTTAAAGAGTACATGAGCTAAAGCGACTCTTTTAGCTTCTCTACTCGTTCCGATGCTGGCTAAGCCCGCTGTGATGCAGGTCCCGATGTTCGCACCTAAAATTAGGGGAATTCCAGCCTCCAAGGTTATTAGACCCTGCTGAGCAAAAACAATAACAATCCCGGTAAATGCGGCACTACTTTGGATTATCGCAGTAAATAATGTCCCGACCAGTAATCCAATCATTGGGTTTTCTAATTCATATAGTACGTGGATAAACGGTTGATAGTTTTGGAGAGGTTTCATGGCATCTGACATCAATTTCATTCCAAAAAATAGTATGCCAAATCCGAGTAGAGCTTCTCCAAAGTGTTTTTGAGTGTCTTTTTTCGCGAAGATCGTCAAGCCAAATCCAATAGCAATCATTAGGAGGGCATAATCGGTCAGTTTGAATGCGATGAGCTGAGCGGTTACGGTTGTCCCAATGTCAGCACCAAGTATCACACCAAGAGTTTGAGTAAACGTCATCAGTCCCGCTTGTACGAAACTGACCAACATTACGGTAGTAGCGCTGCTGCTCTGAATGACCGTGGTAACGAATGCTCCGACGGAAAGACCAATAACGCGGTTGTTTGTGAGGGCTGAGAGAATGGAACGCATCCGGTTACCCGCAGCTTTTTTCATCCCCTCACTCATTTTTCCCATTCCATATAAAAAGAGCGACAGTCCACCCAATAATGTCATCAATAGTAGAGTCCAGGAGATGGGATCAGAATTGCTCCCCCCCGCAAAAACCGGGGATGCAAATACTAATATGAATATGAGAAGTTGATTTGTGCGTTTAATCTTTTTCATTTATTCTGTTGAAAGTCAGACATTCCATTTTTTGAACGGGTTTTTTACAAGATTGGAGTTAAAATATTTCGGATCATCGGTTACTTCCATATCAACCCAATCCGGTTTCTCAAATTCCTGATCTTCGTATTCCAGTTCTATTTCAGCTACAATCAGCCCCTCGTTATCTCCATGGAATATGTCAATTTCCCAAGTCATGCCTCCTTGGTTTATTTTGTAACGATGTTTTTCAAGAATAGGTTTCTCGCATAAGTTATTAAGCATCTGTCTGGCGTCTTCCAGGGGGATTTCGTATTCGTACTCATTGCGGGTAGCTCCGGTTGTCGTCCCCTTGATGGTTAAATAACCTTTATCGTTCATAATTCGTATTCTTACGACTTTTTCCTTCCGGATGACAATATAGCCTTGCTGAATGAGTGATCCCTTTGAAGACTTTTGCCAGTTTGATTCCTTTACAAGGAATTTACGTTCTATTTCTTTACCCATGATACCAGATGTTGAATTAGTTCTAATTTAGTAATGTCATCGCAAGTGTAGTGAATATTTTTAATTTTGTTTTGGTAGAGAGAAGAAGTCGTCTTGCAGCGTAGGGGTTTAATTTACTCCTGTGAATTTAGGATTGAGTCCTGAGGCGCTGTTCTAAATATTAAATGATTTATGCCCTATTGAATAAATGGTTAAAAGGTTAGTAGTAACTGGTGAGCGGTGAGTTGTGACTCGATTTTATCGGTTATATCCCATCAAAGGCAAAGATGATAATATGAAGTACCCGCCATGTCTGTCGAAGCATCAGCCTGATCGACTCTATCGTTCCAGCCCTCCCGCTGTGGCGGGATGCTGGGCACAGGCAGGCTAACCAGATGTCAGTTTATGCAGGATTGATTGTCCGTCCGAAGGATCCTGTGGGGGAAAAACACTACCACGAACCATTAACCGCTCACCACTCACCAGTTACCAATCACCAATATTTAACATCAACTTATACACAGTTCAAAAAAGAGGGGATAATTCATACAGTTCATAGAACATAGCCAGTCCTGACTATATTCGCATGGGAGCGGTCTAATAATTTGCAGATAGTGAATTGTTGTGAATTGTCCCTTTGGTGAATTCTTGGACATATACTAAGTTATTGTGTGTGTACAACTCCTATGCAGCAAAACCAAACTTCCCGAACTTTCTATCAAACATACTTGCTGTTTCAATCCATCGAATCTCGGTATAGCCGGAGTGTCTGTTTCAAAGTCCAATCTGTAAATTTTGATAACCCATCTCCCTTTTCCTTATCCCGAAGCTTCAGGGATTTTTTATGCATAGTTTATTATATTAAATCGACCATAATAATGAACCATCACGTCGTGAATATCTGAGTAACAGTACATTTTATTCATTAAATCCCTTTGTTCCCCTCTCGAATAATATCAAATATGCATGATGAAAAGTATAATATTATGTCCTAATAAAATCCCTGAAGGTTTGGGATCAGGCGGGGTGGATGTATTCCCGCAGTAGCGGGATCTACGCTTTGCTTCGACATTTAGACATCAAACGAGGGGTATGGGCAACTTGCCACCACCCTTGGTTTTCCCGACTTACGCTCCGCTCCGTCGGGATCTTCGCTCCGCTTCGACAATCCTTGTTTTACCTGCCCGTCCCGAAGGTTCGGGATCAGGCGGGGTGGATGTATTCCCGCAGTAGCGGGATCTACGCTTTGCTGCGACATTTAGACATCAAACGAGGGGTATGGGCAACTTGCCCCCACCCTTG
>JADFPG010000037.1 GCA_022562455.1 Fidelibacterota bacterium
GCAATACTGCACTCTCAAATTGGCCTGCGTTAAGAAGAGAAAAACTTTTCTTAACAATCAAAGGATGAACATATGTCTCAGGCATCAAAGTATATTCTTTGATAACTCTTCTGAATTCGCGCTCTGGAAATCTAAAGCCTTTCTTGGTTGGGAAAAAAGCTTCCTCGCCTTCATCATCACAACCTCTTTGGAACTGTCGAATATCGATATGTGCCGTCGGGCTTGCTTTATATTTGATTCTTGTAAACCTAACCGGCTGGTAGCCGCCAGGATTGGCTTCTCCGATTACCTCTTGATATTCAATTTTTGCTTCGATTTCGTTCTTCATCGAGACTCCATATTCTTACGCATAACATGTAAGTAACTTGTTTTTCTGGATAATAAAATAATACTGAATATCAAATCAAAAACCAATAAAGATATTGTATTTTTGGTAAATATTTTCATATAATGTGAATGTTATCCAAATCTGCTAAATAACACAATAAGTATATTATCCATCGTATGTTAAATACCATATGAAAAAAATACCTGACAAAATTCGTAATCCATATCTCTCATTTTTAAAACAACATGAAATCCCATCCAGGGACATAACTTTTTATTTAAAATGGTTACTTTTTGTTTGTAATAAAAATTCCTTAAATATTTGTTGACATTTATATATGTAAATATTAACATATATTATTCTTAACAATAGTTTTTTCAATTTATTGTCAATTTAAGTAGTTGACAAACAATAAAGGATTAAAGAAATGAATCTTGAAACCGTCTTACTGGGTTTTCTTAATGAGGATAGTATGACAGGTTATGATCTATCCAAGAAAATGGATGTATCTGTCGGATTTTTTTGGCATGCTACTCACCCGCAGATTTATACCTGTTTAAAAAAACTTGTTTCACAGGGCTATATTACATTTGATCATGAAGTACCGGAATTTGGTCCTGCAAAAAAAATATATTCTATTACTAAAACAGGCAAAGAGAATTTATTACAGAGTATAAAGGATGATATTGAGACAGAGGAAATAAAATTTCCTATGTTTGTTTCAATGTTCAACGGGTAAGAAATAGGAAAGGAGGATTGGATAACGGTTCTTGAATCTAAATTAATAGAGAAACAGTCAATGCTTGAAGTCTATGAAAACATTAAAAATAATATTCCAAATTCGAGCCCAAATCAGGAAATAAAAATATACCTGAAATTACGGACAATTGATTTTGGAATGGGATATCAGAATCACTTCATCAGTTGGTTAAAAGAAACGTTGGAGGAATTAAGAAAATGAAATTACCTGTTAAGCTTGGGTTACCTTTGATATTTGTTTCAAGTTTATTTGCTGAAGATAGCAGTATACGAGGCGTTGTCCGTGATCAAGCAACACAGCAACCATTGATCGGCGCCAATATCATCGTGGAGGGGACAATACATGGCGCTGCCGCAGATGTCAATGGTGAGTTTATAATTACAAATGTACCGCCTGGGTTTTATCACGTGCGTTTTGAAATGATGGGCTACCGACCGCTGGTAAAGATGAATGTGCGTGTAAACCCAAAACGCGGTGTTTTTGTCACTGCTGAGTTGGTTCAACAAGCCGTCGAGTTGGAGGGGGTCACAGTGACACGTGCCTATTTCCAGAAAGAAAAGGACGCATTTGTCTCAAGTCGGACAGTAGACTTTGAAGAAATCCGTCGAGATCCATCAGGGTATGATATTCAGAGGATGATGCAAGCCCTGCCTTCGGTTGTATCAACAGCAGACCAGCAAAATGAGATTGTTGTACGAGGTGGCTCCCCCGGGGAAAATTTGTTTATAATGGACAATATTGAAATTTCCAATCCTAACCAATTCGGAATGCAGGGGACTGGTGGCGGACCAATTAATATAGTAAATACGTTGTTTATCGACCGGGTTGATTTCTTAGCCGGCGCCTTCCCTGCTAAATACTACGATAAAACATCGAGTGTTATGGATATAAGACTGAAGGAAGGAAACCGCAACTTCCACTCATGGGACCTGGATATGAGCATGGCTGGGTTTGGGTTTTTCGCTGAAGGTCCCGTTGCAGGGGGTAAGGGCTCTTATATGGCTTCTTACCGGAAAAGTTATTTGGATCTCATTATCAAACAGACAGGGTTAACAGCCATTCCAAGATATTGGAATACACAGGCAAAAGTTACCTATGATATAAACCCAACCAACAAATTGATGTTTAATTATATGTACGGATACGATGCAATTGATATCGTAGGAGAAAATACTCCTCAATCACGGGGAGCTGAGAACGTTATTTCACGCGGAAATCAGTCAGCCATGGGATTGACTTATAAACGGTTATGGAAACGGGAAGGACTGAGCCGGTTTACGGTAGCCTGGACCGATGCCCAGTATACTTATGATGTTTTTCGACGTAACGGCGCTGGAGTAAAAAACACCTATTACGAACAGGATGAGACTGAATGGGACTTACAGATGAAAGGTGACTTTGTCTGGAGGCTTTCTCCTGGTCTGGAACTGAGTGGCGGAGCTGATATTAAGCAATTAGGGTTAGATTTTGATGCCGAATCAGAACAGGATACAGTCTGGATTTATGGATATAGTTTACCGACAGATACTAACTTTCGGATGATTACTCGTTCTGAGTGGGAATCGGTGGCGTTCCCGATTATTGCCAATGCCGATCTGGATTCGGTCTATTTTGATAAAGATGATGTCTGGCATTATGGACGGAAAAATAGCGATGGAAGTTGGAATTTTGTTAAAGTACGTAAATTAAATTATGACCTACCTTATGATTCCTGGTCTACCAAAAAGAAAGACTCATTTTACCGATATGGAAGCTTTCTCCAGTTAAAATGGCGACCTGCATTTCGGTTTACGATGAACCTGGGCTTACGAGTTGGGTATCATGATTTGACAGACTTTAGCTGGCTGTCACCACGACTTGGTATCTCATATCACCTTTCAGATCGGTCAACGATAAACATGGGTTATGGAAAGCATTTTCAGTTTCCTGCTTTAATAGTATTGACGTCGGATCCGGAGAATGAAAAATTGAGGAGTAAATATACGAACCAGTCTATTTTGGGTCTTGAACATTTCTTTTCCGAAGATACACGTGGAACGGTAGAAGTGTATTGGAAAGATTACAAAGATATTCCGGTTACGGTCAGTTCAACTACAGCGGATACGGCAGATCAATCATCGATATATGTAAATGATGGGGAAGGGTATTCTTATGGTATTGAATTGTTCCTGCAAAAGAAACTCGCCAAAGATTTTTTCGGTACTTTTTCGTATACCTACTACCGTGCTCTTGCCAGAGATGTCCGCTATCCTGATGAGGAGAAATATTACCCATGGGATTTCGACTTTAAAAATGTTTTGACAGCCATAGGCGGGTATAAGATTCCGATTAAGGGACCGAATGTGAAACCTTTGGAAGATCGTAATTGGTTTGCGCGTTTAATGGGAAAAACCATCGGTTTTGGTGCAGATGAATTGGAATTGTCTTTCCGGTATCGCTATTTGGGAGGGAAACCCTACACTCCCAAGGTATACAACCACACTGTCCGGCGCTGGTATACAAATGAGGGAGCTGATTATAACACCGAACGGATTTCTCCTTACCATCGTTTCGATATAATGATTTTGTGGCACACTAGGATTGGCAAAATGACGCTTATTTCGTATTTTGATCTACAGAATGTATTCAATCGAGATAATATATGGGACATTCAGAGAAACTCTGACGGGACTAAAGAAGATGTCACTCAGTTTAAGGTTTTTCCAATTGGAGGATTTACTTTAGAGTTTTGATTGTGACTTTTCTTTGGATCATTACTTCCTTGATTCTGATTACGTTGGGACTAATATTTGTTGCCGTGCTTAAACATTCAACCGATACTTCTTCTACTGAGAACGAAGATGATTTAGCGGAATGGATCTGTCCGACTTGTGGTTTTCATGTGCAGTTGGGAATTGAGTGCATCTATTGTGGTGAGAAGAAAGTGGTAACTGGTGAGTGCTTGCCCTGTAGGGAGGAACGACCGTACAGGGGTGAGGGATAACTGGTGAGCGGTGGAGCGGTAACTGGTTAGTGGTAGAGTGGTAGCCGGTGAGTGCCCCTGCCCTGTAGGGAGGAACGACCGTACAGGGGTGAGGGATAACTGGTGAGTTGTTATTCATCTCTTATCAATTTTCAATAGTCAATAGTGGAGTGGTAGCTGGTGAGTGCCTGCCCTGTAGGGAGGAATCCCGAAACTTCGGAATACAGGGGTGAGCGGTGAATTGTAACTGGTGAGTAGTGGAGTGGTAGTGCCAGTAACCAGGTAACCAATAACCCTGGTGAAATAGTTCGTCCGCAGGATACTTCGGGCAGGCTTGCCATACGGTAGTCAGGCGATACAGTTAAATAAGGCTGAATAGTCCCAATGGAAATGAAAATGATATACGAACCCATGACATTTATCACTGATATGATATTGGGATTGGTTGCCCTTTATTTTGGATTAAAAATATCTGATGTTTATTGGCGTTCATTTCAAATATTTCATTCCAATCTGAGTTACACCTTTTATTTTTTGGCGCTTTCCGCAATTTTAGGAGGAATATTTCACGGTTTTGGGCCTCATTATTCTGAAGTTTTAAGGAATCTCCTATGGAAGGGTACGGTTATTTCTATCGGTATTAGCTCTCTCTTTTTCCTGCTTGCAGCTCTGGTTTTAACCACTCCGTTAAAGACATATTTAGTTGTTCGATGGATTCCTGTATTTGCCACCCTATTTTATGTGGTTATCATTTGGAAGAATCCTGATTTTTCAAATGTAATCAAATTTTATCTCCCTGCCATGGTTTTGATCTTTACTCTGATGATTTATACTTATTTTTTTCTTGGGCAATCAGGAGCAGGTAATATGATAATAGGATTGATGATTATGTTTCTTGGTGCGGTTGCTTGGAAAAGTGGGTTTAGTTTACATACTCATTTTAATCACAATGATATTTATCATGTAATAATTACAGTAGCCATATGGTATTTATATCGTGGAGGGTTGATGTTAAAGGACTTTTCATAATAAACCTCTTTTATGGAGGATAGTGTTGTTTTGGGGTGTTTCAGTTTTCATACGTTCGATCACGTAATGCCTCAGTCACGGGGGCATAATTGAAGAACCCCCATGCGGTCGTTCCTCCCTATGGGGCAGGCAGGGAACTTACTGATTACCCAGAATATTTGGTTCTTGGCTCTTGGGTTTTTTGAATTTTCTTTTCCACCCACCACTGAGTTATTACTCGATCACACTATTTGAGAGTGAATTATATACATTATCTTAATAAATTTCATACCTTAATCTTTGGTCATTCTTTGTGAAATATGTAGATTTCCTGACCAAATAACCAATTAAATAGAAATGAATATAGTTTTAAAAGAAATTAACTCCTTCACCCGGGAAATCACTGTTGAGGTGCCATGGGAGGAACTTGAAACAATATTTGCTCAAACGGTTACTCGATTTAGTAGGAATCTTTCCATCCCAGGGTTTCGCAAAGGAAAAGTTCCTAAGAGAATGATATTGCAAAACTTTAGAGCTGATGTGGAAACAAAATGTGCTGAGACAGCTTTAGAGGAATATTATCAAAAGGCACTTCGTGAAGAGGGGATTACTCCTATTAATAGGGCTGAAATCGATAACATGGAATTTCAAGAAGGTAATCCTTTAAAATTTAAAGCTACCTTTGAAGTAGTACCATATTTTAAGCTGCCTAACTATCGAAGAAAGCTTAAAGTGAAAAAGAACAGTTATATTCCGGATGAAGAAGATGTTGATAATTATATCGATGATATTCGCCAACAACTTGCTGAATTGAGAACGGTTGAGTCAGGCTCTAAGGAGGGACACTTATTATTGGTAGACATGCAGGAAATGGATAATTCCGGTGTTCCCATCATTGGCAGAAAAGTGGAAGATAGATATATCAAAGTTGGGGATGGTATTTTTGGTGGTGAAAATTTAAATCGATTGACCGGTTTAAAATCTGGTGATAGGACATTTATCTATATACAGAGACAGAATGAACAGAATAAAGTTGGTTTCGAGTTGACCATAAAAAATGTTCACGAAGAGGTTTTGCCGGAAATTGACGAAAAGTTCATTAAAAAATTAGACAAGAATGCGTCTAATGTAGAGGAATTCCGTCAAAATATTCTAAGTGTGATTCAATCCAGGTTAGACAGGGATGCAAACGTTCTCTTACATGAAGCCATAATAGATTATTTTTTACAAAACACTAGCATAGAAGTACCTCCTTCAATGATTGATACTTACATAGACGGTATCATTGAGGATAAAAAGAATCAAAATGGTGAAAAATTGGATGAAGAGAAATTACGTGAAGAGTTAAAATCTTCTACTATTAGAAGTATTAAGTGGTATCTTATTCGCAGGGTGATCATTAAAGAGGAGAATCTTTCGGTCAGTGATGAAGAAGTTTCCGAAAAAGTGGAAGGTATTTTGAAAAAAGCGGGTAAGGAAGTTAAAGAGGCACGCCGTTATTACAAAAAACCGAGCAATAGGGAAAGACTCGGAGACAATATTTTAGATGAAAAACTTTTTAATTTACTTGAATCTGTGGCAAAAGTGAATGAGGTAAAAGTCTATACCAGGGATTTAAGGAAACAGCGAAATATGAGTTTAAATCTGTAAGGAGTAGAAAAATGAATGTTATATCACAGCTTATCCCAATGGTCGTTGAGCAGTCTGGTAGAACGGAGAGAGCTTATGACATATATTCTCGTTTACTCAAAGAGAGAATTGTTTTTTTGGGTATGCCTATTGACGATAATGTTGCCAATCTGGTGATTGCCCAACTTTTGTTTTTGGAAGCGGATGGTCCGGACAAAGACATTTCCCTCTATATTAACACACCAGGCGGCTCAGTAACAGCCGGTTTGGGTATCTATGACACAATTTGTTATATTAAACCCGAAGTTGCTACCATCTGTATGGGACAAGCTTCCAGCATGGGAGCAATATTACTTGCAGCCGGGACAAAAGGAAAACGATCTGCATTACCGAATGCCCGTATTATGATACACCAACCATGGGGAGGTGTAGAAGGCGCTGCCAGCGATATTCAAATTCAAGCGAAGGAGATTCTTGCGCTAAAAGACCGCATTAATTTGATTCTTTCCAAACAGACAGGACAGACCCTTAAAAGAATTGAAAAAGATACGGACAGAAACTTTTTTATGACAGCAGATGAGGCGAAGAAATATGGGTTGATAGATAAGGTTCTAAAGAAAAGATAAACATTTTGTGGTAATTAACATCTTGAAATTGGCAAACTTTAGACTGTTAAACTTTGTCAGATAGTTTTCATTTTATATTCAGTTTTGCACTTGGGTGCGCCAGATCAACAGTGATTGTTTTAGGTTAAGTTATATTTAAGAAATTATTAGAGGGTCAAAAATCATGAAAACAGCTAACCACTTTATTATGATGTTTGTGTTTGTCCTTTTTTCTTCCACAGGACTTTTAGCGGTAAGTGGAGAAATATCGGTTGACTTATTAAACAAGTCATCGTCCAGTGAAAATGTCATCAAGTTGCACCCTGCAATTTTTCGAGATAATACGGACAATTCTGGGGGATATCAAACCTTACAAGTACCACCGTCCACCATTTATGGAGGTGATTATTCTCTCATTTGCCAGAACGATGAGGGAACATATAACCCGAACATGGAAAATTTCGTTTATTCTCCTGAGATCGTTTTACCCTCAGGCAGTCAAGTGGATGCTGATTTTATGGTCAGAGGAGCGATAATTGATTATGATGAATTCCCTAATGTGGATTACTGGGGCTTACAGGTTTCTCCGGATGGTGGAGTTAATTGGTATTATATTTCCAATCCCTATGGCGACCCAAACGGAGACAACTATGTCTATACCGACACTCCGGAAATGTGGGTTTCCTTCAATGAAATCAATACCACTCCAATCGATTTGGATAATTATGCGGGGAAGACCATTCAATTTCGCTGGTTTTTTCATTCTGATGGTGATGCAGTTCCCACAGAGGCTGAGGGGTTGTGGTTAGATGATATCGTAGTTAACGTTGATGGTTCAGAGGTTTATTATGAGGACTTTGAAGATGGAACCATGTCGGGATGGGTGTCTGAAGATCAGACGGCTACGCCAGCCATGTGGCATCAGTCCACGGTGAATGCTTATGATGGTCAATCGTGGCGGATGGCTGATCCGTCCATCGGGACGAATGGCGGGTATGCTGACCACTGGTACCAGGTGCTCGATACCCCCAACATTACCCTCCCAACCAGTGGAGACATGGTACTTTCATTCATGCAGCAGCGTGCTATCGAGGGTCTCTGCACTTCCTCCGACCCTGACATTTGTCCTTATTGTGTAGGCCAGGTTAATTATGACGGTTGGGATGCCTTTAATGTCCGAATCTCCAATGATGGAGGAGCATCGTGGGAGGTGCTGACCCCTTCAAGTCCGCAGTACAACACTGATGTAACCTATAGTTTTGGTTTCGAATTCGACGAAGGGTGTGATATTCCCGGATGGGGAGGTCCTGAAACCAATCCTACTTGGACATCCACAACTGTTCCCATTCCCTCATCTTATTATGGAGAAGAGGTAATGATCCGGTTTGCCTTTGCTTCTGATGGGTACTATTCTACCACGATTATTCCCAATTTAACAGGTGTGTGGATTGACAACATCGATATTGCGGGAGTTTTTACCAATGATGGAGAAGACGCAGCGGGATTTAATGCCCAGTCACTTGTCACGGTTGGAGGTGATTTATGGCATGTTGCCTATACAGCCGAAGAACCCCAATATCCTTTACCCGTAAATTTAGTAGCTGTAGCGGGAGACCAGCTTGTGTCCTTATCATGGGATCCAATCGGAGGCAGCGAAGGGGGAGAAATTGTCTACGATAACGATGATGGGAGTGGTTCTTTATTTACTAGCGGCATTTTTACCGAGGGAGGTACTTTTGTGGCTGGAGAATATTTCGATACTCCTTTTGGTGCGGAGGTTACAGCAGTGAAAATTTTTGGGTATTCCTCAAATACCAGATCATCTACCACGGTGTTTGGATATACTGCAACCGGAGGGAGTATCAGTTCATCCGCTACATTTCAGACATCAGTAACTTTAACTGCTGGGGTATGGAACGAAATTGACCTTTCAGGTAGTCCTTGGAGTTTTGCCGGTGATTTTGTTATCGGATTTGAAGTGGGTACTTTTGAGGAAGATAGTATTATTTATGCAGCACTGGATGAGAGCGCCGTTCCATCCACCAACAGTTATGCTGACTTAGATGGGTGGAGTACGTGGCAATCAATTGCTCAAGCAATTAATCTTCCTGATGGTGAGTGGGGAATTCGTGCAATAATAGCAGCTTCAGGAGAGGTAAGCGTAGTTTACAATATTTATCGTCACACAATGGGTCAGGATTATGGTGATCCTCTCTCGTATGGCTCTGCTTGGCTTGAAAATATCTTCGATGATACCATTGTGATCAATGGTACCACATATTGGTATGTAGTCACGGCTGTTTACAACTATGGTAATGAAGATGAAGCGGAAAGTCCATTTTCAGACGAAGTGGAAGTCACTCCAGAAGCGGAAACGGTGTATGAACTTTCCTATGATGACGGCACAGCGGAAACCGGCGTTACCCCATTGGGAGACGGAGGATTTTATGCCGTAAGATTTACACCTGACGACTATCCTATCCAAATTTTAAAAGTGAAATATTATGCAACCGGAGCAGGTGGACTGACCTGGGTAAAACTGTTTAAAGATGATGGTGAAAATGGAATGCCAGGCACCCAATTGGGAACCGATTTGCTCTTCACTTCCATCATAGAAGGGTGGAATGAAAAGGATGTATCGGCGGGAAATATCATTGTAGATGGCGGGAGTTTTTATGTCGGGTGGGGTGAAACTGCCATGTCAACACAATTAGGATTAGACACAGACGCACCCATTGAGGGAAATAGTTACTTCCAGATTCCGGGTGATCCCTGGGCACCTATCAGCGATTTGGGGGGCTACAATGGCGACCTTATGATTCGGGCAGTGGTGGATGTGGTAGTCTCTATCACTCCCACACCTTCAGATCAGGTTCCATCTTCCTTTTCGTTAAAACAAAATTATCCTAATCCTTTCAATCCTGTAACCTACATTCCTTTTGAATTACCCAAATATGCTCATGTGTCGTTGCAAATATATGACCTTAAGGGTCGGGTTGTCCGGGAGTTGGTGAGTGAATGGTTGCCTGCGGGGCAATATCAATATCCTCTGAATGGGAGTGATCTGGCTACAGGTATCTATATTTACCGTCTGTTGGCAGGTGATTTTACCATGACGAAGAAAATGATTCTGTTAAAGTAGTAAGAAAACTTTGCGGAAGTTGGAGGATTACTGCGGTTTTCATTTGTGGTTTTTAGCATGATTAGTGTATGATCAGAACTTCTGCAAAGTTGTGTGAATATAGGGGAAATTAGTGCTGGTGAAATGACTGGAATGGAGTAATGCCTGCCCTGTAGAGAGGAATGACCGTACGGAGTGTTTCATGAATATGTGCCTGCCTGACGGCAGGCAGGCGACAGTCAGGGAAGGTCATTGAGTGTTGAAGGAAAAAAGAGTTGAAAAAGAAAATCAGTTTGTTCAGAAGTTTGTGGACTATCGCAACAATTTTACCTGCGGTCATTTTTACGGAGTCGTTGGATGGCATTTATCATTCCGATATTATTCGAGTTTATTTCAGAAATGATCTAGGTACTATTGGTTTGAATAAAACTAATAAGGGCATATTAACCGGTTTGGACTCATTCGACAATCTGTTGACTGAGTACCAGGTCCGGGAGGTTGTCCAGTGGTTACCAACAGCTACAGAAATTGATAGGGATGGAGATATATTTTTGAGCAGGTTTTATGATATTCATCTTACCACTGCGAGAGAAGATATACTGACTGTAGTTGAGGTATTTCAACGGGATGATCATATTCAAATAGCTGAACGGATTCCCATCCATAGACTGACTTATACTCCCAACGATCCGAAATACTCTCAACAATGGTATTTACCCGCGATTAATACTCCGGAAGCGTGGGACATGTGGGATATTTCAGGTGGAGAAACTCCGGGAGATCCATCCATTGTTATCGGAATTGTGGATTCCGGATGTGACTGGGACCATCCTGATCTCATTGATAATTTGTGGCAGAACCTGGATGAAGATAGCGATGGAGATGGTCACACCATTGAATATATCGATGGAAGCTGGCAGTTGGATCCCGGTGATCTGAACAATGTAGATGATGATGGCAATGGATATGTGGACGATTTAATCGGGTGGGACATCGCCAATCAGGATAACGATCCTGTTGGACCTCCGGGTCAGGGTACTTCTGGATTTCATATGCATGGTACCCATGTTGCGGGCATTTCGGCGGCAGTAACAAACAATGGAATAGGAATGGCAAGTACAGGATGGTCAGTAAAATATATGCCGGTTAAAACGATGGAAGATGATGATCCCGATGATCTCATTATTGGAGGGTATCAGGGGATACTCTACGCTGCCAAAGCGGGCGCTGATATCATAAACTGCAGTTGGGGAGGATATGAATATAGTTCAAGCGAGCAAAGTATCATAAATAGTGTCTATAATAATTACAATGTTATCATCGTAGCAGCTGCCGGTAATGGGGATAATGCCGGAAACGAGGCAGATTCCGCTCATTACCCTTCAAGTTATAATCACGTGGTTTCTGTTACCGCCCTTGGATCGAATAACCAGTGGAATCACTGGGCAACCTATCATGAGAGTGTGGATCTTTCGGCGCCGGGGGAAAGTATTTTGAGCACAGTTTATTCAAACATATCCGGAGGTTATCAATCGTGGAGTGGTACCTCCATGGCAAGTCCGGTGGTAGCAAGTAGTTATGGATTGTTATGGTCTTTTTTCCCGAATCAAACCCGGGAGTGGGTTGAATCCAGGCTCATAGAAACGGCAAATCCGGTTATCTACGAGGTAAATCAGGAGTCGTATTTACAAGGACGACTTGGTTCCGGTCGAGTGGATATCTTTGCGGCTATTGCGAATAGTACTTTTCCAAACCTCTCGATTTATTCATACTCATTACAGATGGTCGATGATGATGACGGTGTTTTAAATCCGGGTGAGACGGCAAAAATGCGGGTAGTGATTTTGAACGAAGAAGGGTGGGCGGAAGCTACAGATGTCGTTGCAATATTATCCTCTACTCATCCTGATATTATAATTATTGATGATACGGCTACTTTCCTAAATATTACATCGGGAGGGTCAGGTGTCAATATCTCGGATCGATTTGAGTTTATGATTGTTTCGACAGCAATTCCCGGGGATATACCTGTAACCATTACAATCACAGCGAATGAAAATTATATAACAGAGGATTACTTTGATATTGAAGTTTCGCTGGTTCAATCAGGATTCCCGTTTATCACTTCTAATAGTATTAAATCGTCTCCTGCCATTGTGGACTTAGACGGTGATGGCCAATTAGAATTGCTGATCGGGTCCGATGACAAAAACCTTTATGCCCTCAATAATGATGGTTCCCTTCGGTGGACATTTCAGACTGGGGATCAAATAAGGTCAACACCGGCAATTGCTGACTTGGATAAAGATGGAGATTTGGAGATAGTTTTCTGTTCGAAGGATAAGATTCTTTACATCTTGGATGAAGACGGAAATATGGAATTGGAATATGTGGCAAATGGATCTATCGTGTCGACACCTGCCCTTTCTGACCTTGATGGTGATGGTGATTTGGAGATCATTTTCGGCGATTCCGCAAACTATTTATATGTAATTCACCATGATGGAACAGATTATGAATCATTTCCCGTTAATGTTAATGAATCGTTGATGACAGCTCCAGCGATTGGGGATATTAATGGCGATGGGTCGAATGAAATTGTTGTAGGAACTTGGTCTAATAATGTTTATGCCTACAATTTAGGTGGATCAGTTCTCCCCGGATTCCCTTTTACAACGGGTGGAAGAATTAACTCAGATCCAGCTTTAGCTGACCTGAATGGAGATGGAAAGTTGGAGATCTTAGTAGGATCAGATGATAATAATTTATACGCAATCGATTATAACGGAGTACAGGTTTTTGTTTACGGTACTGGCAGTGATTTAAGAGGATCACCTGTGGTTGAGGATATAGATGGAGATGGAGAGCCAGAAATCTTTTTTGGAAGCGTTGATAGGAATATATACGGTATTGATAGGAATGGAAACGATTTGCCGGGATGGCCCTTCACTGCGGCAAGTTCCGTAAAAAGCGCACCTGTTTTTTACGATTTGGATGGGGACGGTCATCCGGAAATTATTGCTGTCGATTTAGGGGGGAAAGTATATGCTTTAACCTTTGAAGGAGAAATGTATCCTAATTTTCCAGTTACTTTAGATGGAACCACTGAGGGATCTTTCTCTGTCGCAGATATAGATGGTGATGGTGACCCGGAGATTGCTGTTGGGATTGGCAACTCATTGTACGTGATTGATGTCAAGAGCCAGGGAATTGAAGGTGATTACTG
The DNA here is from genome assembly GCA_022562455.1 of Fidelibacterota bacterium. Classification (GTDB taxonomy): domain Bacteria; phylum Fidelibacterota; class Marinisomatia; order Marinisomatales; family SCKK01; genus SCKK01. The sequence goes on from JADFPG010000037.1 coordinate 13,640, forward strand.
GAATATGTATCGTGGGAATCTACTTAGGACTGGCAACAGTTCATATAGTACCGTGTCTGATACTGTACTATCGATCCCAGCGGAGTTCCATGTAAAAGATAACTATCCCAATCCATTTAATCCGGTTACGGTGATTGAATACTCTTTACCGCATGAAACTCAGATTTCAATCGATGTATTTAATTTGCTGGGACAAAAGATCACAACGCTGCTGAACGTCACTCAGTCAGCCGGTTACCATCAAATTCGCTGGGATGCTACCAATACTATTGGAGAAAAAGTGGCAGGAGGGATCTACTTCATCCGGATTAAAACTGAGGTAGATTTACACATCCAAAAAGTGATGTATTTAAAGTAGACTACTACTGAGAAAGTGCCACGCACTTCCTCGCAGGGTCCCTTGGAAAAAGTGTGTGGCACATCTTTCGACTAAAAGAGGGTAATATTAAGCGTTGTTGGGATTCTGTTTCGGATATGTCCCGATAATAAAGAAAACTAAAGTAAATTTAACTGATCATCTCAGTGAAAAGGAAAAATTAGTTTTAGGACTTATTAGATAGTTGTAGATTTCAACAAATAGGTATAATGACAAATATGCGTGTATTAACTATCAACTTAATTATCGTCCTGTCGATTTCGTTTGCAAATGCGCTGGACTGTCCTCAGGATACAGCCTGGTACACCGACCTTGACACAACAAGCGCTACTTATGGGGATTCAATTTCAACCGGACTGTGTGCCTGTCTTGGTTTTGCAGATATCAGCGGTGACGCATCCACATTAACTTTACCTGTTTTGTTATATGATAATGAACCGCTAAGAGCATTTCAGTTTGAAATTTTTGACAATTCAGATAATGCGTTAACACTGGATTCTGAAGCTGGAGCCAGTGTTGTTGTGGGAGACAAAATTCAGGGTTGGACGATAGCGTTTACTGAGACTGATTGGGGGTCTGCGCTTGTTTTTGGATTTAGTTTATCCGGAGATACCACACAACCCGGAGAAGAAGGGATTTTAATTGAAGTGAATTTTGCTATCACCGGCGCTTTGGGGAATGAGATACAATTTTATCTTGGGGGAGAAGGAGGCGTTAAGTTATCCGATATGGATGTACAAAATGTAGCTTGTAGTTTCCCCGATGTGGACAATCCTGTCACTTTTTCGACTGATTTCCTTGTGGTGTCTGAAGAGAAATTGGGTATGCCTGAAGTGTTTGCCCTTAGCCAGAATTACCCCAACCCGTTCAACCCAATCACGACAATTAATTTCCAACTCGTAGAAAATTCGTTTGTGGAACTCAACATCTATAACTTGCTTGGGCAGAAGGTTGCTACTCTCGTAAATCGAACCATGCCTACAGGGTATCATAAGGTACAATGGGATGGACGAAATCAATATGGTGATAAAGCAGCTTCAGGAATTTATATTTATACTTTCAAAACAGATAAATTCTTTGATCAGAAGAAAATGCTATTGTTGCAATAGCAAACTGAGGTTTTGTTTTATCAATCCTCTACTATTATTTACTCATGTTTCGCACATATTAAGTGTTTAATATTTCAGAAGATGTTCATAAATAAAGTCATTAAGTATCGTAATAAAAAAGACGAATTTCTTATTGTCGTTATTCTCTGTACTTTTCTTAGCGTAAGACCCGCCTGTCGGCGGACAGGAAAGTACCAAAAGAAACTGTCGCTGGAGAAAAATTCTATCCGTCTGCACCATTGTTTTGGGAATGAATTAAACTCATCCCTCCTTCCAGTCATTCTTCAAACAGTAATTCATTCTCATCCAAAACAATGGTTTGACGATAAAGATAAAATTTTTCTAATGCGACAAAGAAATCCTATAATGGATTTAATTGATCAGACGTGCGAAACTTGAGTTATTTACATAATTTGAAAAATTCCAACTTTTATTCAGGACTTGTTATGAGATTAAATACAGGAATAGGTAGTTTCCGTATTACTACGTTTTTTCTTCTATTTTCTTTATTTTTTCAAACTCCGGGTTTGGCTCAAAAAGCACATCGTTCTGTGAGGGATATTGAGGAGGAGTGGAAAAAACATACCACATATCAAAAGAAAGAGTTACTTGGTTTTTGTGATTTTTTGTTTGATGAGGAATATTATGAAAGAGCAATACTTGCTTATTTTCGATATATTTTTCTGTATCCAATGGATGATCTGCTCCCGGATGTTTATTATAAGATTGCACTAAGCTATGAATATCAAGGAAACGTTGTGCTCGCTCTTGATTATTATCACAAGGTGCAACTATCTATAGAACCGGAATCTTCGGAATATATGTCATCAGGATACAAGATCACCTATCTTCATTTGTTGCAGAGTGAATATCAAATTGTTTATTCTCGCACTGAAAATACAAGGGATCCTTATTTACTTGTGTTCAAAGGATATGCCTTGCTTGGAGAACATCGATGGGAGGAGGCTAAAGAAGAATTCAGGAGAGTCAGGACATTATTTAAAGTAAAAGATTATGACAGAAATTTAGCACGGTTGATGAGAGCCTGTGATGCTGCCGACGAACTTCCTAAGCGAAATAAAACGCTCACTGCGGTATTTTCAATCATCCCCGGTGGAGGTCGGGCTTATCACCAGGATTGGTATTCAGTTGCGGGACAATGGATTTCAACACTAGGTTTAGGACTTCAATTGAGCGGCGGTAGTTCACAAATCATTCCTAAATTTGTACCACTGATTTCTCTGATATGTATCTCAGGGTTTAGTGTCATGGGGTCACTTAATGATGTTGAATTGGCGAATCAAAGAATGGAAGAACAACATGCGAGAAGGATATTCAAAAGGATTCGTATTGACAACTTTTTGGATTTCCCTGAACCCGGGATGTTATCGCTCGAATAAGAACATAGCTTCGACCCAGAGGATCTCCTTTGTTCCATAGGAACTCCCTCGGAGGAGCAAATTAATTAAAAATGTTTTTAATCGATTTAAGATTTGTGATTTAAGATTTTAGATTTAAATGGACAAAAACGAATTACTAAGAAGAACCTTGAATTCCTGATTAAGGAGTCGGATGAGATCTTTACTTCGGCATTAAAAACGCTTAATAAATCATAAATCATAAATTTAAAATCTAAAATTTCACTGGAAACATTGTCCCTGAAACTTCAGGACTTAGCTTAAGCCTGAATAGTCACTCGAATAATATAATGACCCCTTCAATTCATTCTCTAATATTCTGTTGTTTTTCGTCGGGCAAAAAGTTTAACTTCACTCCTAATTTTACTAATCAGAACTAAGGTATTGATAAGAAATGAAAAAAAGGATTTTCACATCAGAGTCTGTTACGGAAGGTCATCCGGATAAAGTATGCGACCGCATCTCTGACGCCATTTTGGACGAATTACTAAGTCAGGACCCTGAATCCAGGGTTGCTTGTGAAACATTGGCTACAACGGGATTGGTCGTGGTATCGGGTGAAATTACAACAAAAGGATTTGTTGAAGTAGAACGGATTGTTAAAGAAACATTAACTGACATAGGATACACAGATGTGGTTTTTGGCATGGACAATGAGGAAGTAAAGGTCATTACATCCATCCATAGGCAAAGCCCGGAGATTGCACAGGGAGTTAATACAACAAATAGTCATGAACAGGGGGCTGGAGACCAGGGACTCATGTTTGGATTTGCCTGTAAAGAAACGCCTGAATTCATGCCAATCCCCATTCAATTGGCACATGAGCTGACTCATCGTCTTGCTGCATTAAGAAAAGACAGAACATTACCCTGGCTAAGACCAGATGGCAAATCTCAGGTATCTGTTGAATATCATGACGATATACCAGTGAAAGTCACAAAAGTAGTAATTGCGACTCAGCACGATGATATGTTAGAAAAATTAGGAAATGAGGATAATGAACACACCTTTGTGGAAAAGGAAATTATCGAAAATGTCATAAAGCCTGTGTTAGACAAGTCAGGTCTTTTATACGATGAAGTATTTTTTGTAAATGGTACCGGTCGATTTGTTCATGGGGGTCCGGAAGCTGACACCGGTTTAACAGGCAGAAAAATTATTGTGGATACCTATGGCGGGTATGCTCGACATGGGGGAGGTTCTTTTTCCGGAAAGGATCCTTCCAAGGTAGATCGATCCGCCACGTACATGGCTCGATATATAGCAAAAAATATTGTAGCATCCGGGCTGGCAGAAAAATGTGAACTGCAGCTATCTTACAGCATTGGCGTAGCAGACCCCACATCCGTTTCTGTAGATACATTTGGTACAGGAATTTTAGATGACGAAAAACTGACTGAAATTGTCATCAAGGAATTCCCTCTCAAACCTGCGGAAATTATTGAATATCTTGATTTGAAAAAACCACGCTACTATAAGACATCTGCTTATGGACACTTCGGCAGAGATGATGAAGATTTCACTTGGGAAGGGTTAGAAAAAGTGGAAACGTTAAAAAGTTATATGAATGATAGGATAAAATAAAAATGGATTATCATGTCAATAATATAAATCAAGCTGAGTCAGGGAAACGAAAAATTTTATGGGCTGACAGAAGTATGCCCGTGTTGACTTCTATTCGTGAACAGTTTTCTGAAGAAAAACCCCTCAATGGGATAAGACTTTCAGCCTGTCTTCATGTGACATCGGAGACAGCGAACCTCATGCGAACTTTGAAGGCAGGAGGGGCTGATGTATTATTGTGTGCATCAAATCCACTCTCAACACAGGATTCAATTGCGGCATCTTTAGTTGCGGATTTTGACATTCGGGTTTATGCCGTCAACGGAGAGGATAGAGACACTTATTATGAACATATCCAGGCAGCGCTGGAACATAAACCTCATATCACGTTGGATGACGGAGCTGATCTGATCAGCACTTTACATTCCGACTATAAGGATTATATCGGTAACGTGAAATGCAGCATGGAAGAGACAACGACAGGTGTAATCCGGTTAAAAGCAATGCAGAAGGCAGGAGGTCTGAAAATTCCAGTTATTGCTGTTAATGATGCAAATACTAAACATTTTTTTGACAACAGGTATGGGACAGGGCAATCCACGCTTGATGGAATTATCCGAGCTACTAATATATTGATAGCAGGTACAACCTTTGTGATAGGTGGCTACGGTATGTGCGGTCGTGGTCTTGCAACCAGGGCAAGAGGTTTAGGCGCTCATGTTATAGTGACAGAGATAGATCCTTTGAGGGCGCTGGAAGCAACCATGGATGGATACCAGGTGATGACTATGAATGAGGCTGCATCAATGGGAGACGTGTTTTGCACTGTGACTGGAAATACCAGGGTCTTAAATATCAGCCATTTCGAGAAGATGAAAGATGGGGCAATCGTTGCCAATTCGGGACATTTTAATGTGGAAATTGATTTGGAAGCTTTAGACATGCTGGCAAATGAAGTAAATCGAAATGTCAGAGATTATGTGGATGAATATGTTATGGCAGATGGTCGTCGAATTTATCTGTTAGGGGAGGGTCGTCTCATTAATTTAGTCGCAGCGGAAGGTCATCCCGCATCAGTCATGGATATGAGTTTTTCACTACAGGCGCTTATGTCTGAATATTCTGTAAAAAATGGATTATCTGTAGCAGTTCATAAGGTTCCTCAAGATATTGACGAACTTGTTGCAAGTTTGAAATTAAAGACCATGGGTATCGAAATTGATATTCTTACCAAGGAACAGAAAGATTACTTAACTTCATGGGAACAAGGGACTTAGAGTATATTTTCGTAAAAACCAGATCATTAAAAGTGAATGTGTTACCGTGTTTCCTCCACATGAGATCCTACGGGTCCGTAGGGATTCCTCCGGAGAAAGTGTTTATGTGTTCAAGTGCCTGCCCCGTAAGGAGCATAGTCCCGACGTGTCGGGATACGGGGTTAAAGTGCTCACAGTGGAAATGAAACAACTAAACAGAATTACTTGTCCGTCAGCTGACGGATACTCTACACCGTCACAGACACTCTTATTTGTTATGAATTCATACCTGCCGACCAGGCAGGTAAGTGTCTGTGACGGTTAACTTGCAAAATACTTTTACATATTTGTGAAAGTCTACAATAGTTTCCATCCTTATTGCCAATGAAACGAATAACCACAGCCGTAATTGTCGTGATTTTTTGGCTACTTTCCAGTTGCGATTTTCAAAATCCCTCTGATTTTGAGATTCCAACCTGGAATATCAATCTCAATATACCCTTAATGGATCGAAGTTACGCTCTTGCCGAAATTGTAAATGATTCGACTATCCGTTCCGCCGGTGATTCAATTCAGGTTCAATTTTCAGGAGAACTGCCAAAAGATTCTATCGGTCCTGACTATCTGAAAATCCCCCTCGACATCAGTATTACAAATTCTCTTTCCATAACCCCACCCAATGCATCATCATTTTTCTCTGGGTTTACACTCCCATTGACGATTCCCATACCAGTAGGCACATTTATGGACGGTACTATCATTAATGAGAATACAGGAGAACTGGTCGTCATCCCATCGAATTCGGATCAGGTGATAACCGGAGAATCGTGGAATATCATTGCCTCTATTGTGGAAGCGGCAATCGGAGATACCAGCATTATTGAAACCATTTACGATTCCCAGGAAGTGTTTGGAAGTTTGTCATTCATTCAATCTGTAGAGGGTATTATTATTGGTGAAACAAGTGATGACAATTTTTTTCTTTTCAGGGTTGTGAATGAGGACTTACCTCTGTTAATAGATTCCAGTTTTGCTTTTCTGAATTCTTCCAATGACACATTAGCCTTCCATGGAACATCAAATGTACCTGCAGACAGTACATTTGCGGATACTGCATCGTTGGTAGGGAAATCATTGGGTGAGGTCATTGAAATTGCTTTCGGATTTACCCTTGAACGAGTCAATGATGATACTTTGATTACCATTCCAGCCAATTCTAATGTGAATGCTGAAATAACCATAGGCATCGGTATTGCTAATCTTCAAAAGGCAGTGGTGGTCATTGCTGAAGCTCCCCTTGCGCCGGATGTAGATCCGGTTGCCTTTGGTGATGCCGGAGTGAGTGCGGAGGAATGCAAGGTTATCGGTGTTTATGGTGGAGAATTTTTTAATGGGACTGATCAAGGTGTGAATCTTATCGGAATATCTGATGTTATGAGTACTTTCCCGTTTGATATCGATTTTACCATGAAATTTGGGAATTTTGTCTCACCAACTAATGACACTTTGAGTTTTAATGCCAACCTTTCGAGAGGAAATCGTCCAGTCACTAATATAAAGAAAATTGATGGTTGGACGTTTTCCAATCCAAATCCGGACTTACCCTTAGACTCGATTTTTATAGATGTGACAGCAAAGACTGTTGCAGATACTGTTGATATTTTTTTGGATGGTTCCGAACCTGCCTGGTCCTTTGATATTGGCGTGGAAGTAAGCGCTCTCCATTTCTCAAACCTTAGTGCGGATATTGATTGTCCATTTCCCACCCAGAGTCAGGAAATAGCCGGTATTCCCACAGGATTTACGGGGATGTCCTTTAGAGAAGTTATTCTCGAGTTTACGATGTTCAATCAAATCAGGTTGCCCCTGTTTCTGGATCTTGACCTGAAAGGGGTAGGTAAAATGGGCGACACGGTAACAGTAATTTTAAATGCTGAATTGGAAAACCCAGACTCACCTGGTGATACCGCAAAGACCGTATTAAGACTGAACAAAGATGGTACAAAGGTTGATTTATATAAAATTGCGAGCAGTGCAACTCCGGATTCATCCTATTTTCTTCCCAAAGGAGAAACAGGAACGATTGTTGACTTGCTTGCACTTAACCCCACCGAAATCATTGTTGATGCGACTGCAGGAATCAAGGGGAAAGGAGATATTGATGTGGGTGCGGCTATCTGGGGAGAATATAAACTTATTGCTCCCTTTGAAGTGACGATGGAGCCCATGACATTCATTCCTAATACATCCACACCCATGGATGAAATGCCCCATGACACCCGTAGCCAGATGAGAAATTCCTTGAAAGGGGCAACTATGACCACCCGCATCATCAATGGGCTGCCTGTGGGAGGAGAGTTAACCATCCTATTGTCAGATAAGGATCTCTTTCCATTAGATCGGGAAGATTCTACGCTTGCGATGGTAAGAGATTCGTTGGGCTGGCCGGGGACTGACATTCTCTATATCGTGACGTCATGCTCTACACTTACCCCTTCAAATCCTAATATGTACATTTTCTCGGTTATGACTGATTCTACTGATTGCGTTGAGGATGTTGCCTATCTGATAAGGGATGCAGCGAATAGTGAGGTTGATACCGTCATTTCATTTGTGGATACTTTGTTCAAGGTTGTACTTCCCTCACCTGCAGCGTTATATACATTGGCGGATTCCGTATTTACACCGGGGATGGTTAAAGATAAAGGGGATACGACAGTAGTAAGCGGTTTGGACTCCAATGATGTAAAACTGCTTACAAGTCTTGGTGAACACTTCATCACGTCAAGGATCCATTTCTTTGGTACCGACGGTAACACGGTATTTTTCTCCATGAGAGATACACTTCGAGCACTCGCTTATTTAACCTTTACTATGGTAAGTACAGGGCTGTTTGAGGAAGTGAAAGACGAGATTATCATCACCAATCCTAACGGAGGAGAGACCTTAACGGTCGGGGAGGATGTGATTATTCGATGGAGATCCCTGGGTAACAAGGTCAAAAGTGAGAATATTAAAGTATTCACATCATTGGTACAGGATCCTGATGTAACGAATGATGGACATTGGTTTGCAATATCAGGTACAGTAGCCAATGTTGATTCACTTGTCTGGACGCCCGACACTCCAGCGGAGGCTCTTTGGCTCCGTGTTTGTAATGAAGCTGGAAACTTATGTGATCAAAGTGGCTGGACATTTGAGGTAGTGTCAGGGACAAGGATACTTGGAGTTGTGAATTGGGGAGAAGAAGCCATGAAATTTAACGAACTACCTAATGTACATCAACATACGGTGGATGAGAAACTGGATAATAAATTTAAAAAGCTGCGTAAATAAGTTGAAAGTGTTTAGAACAATAGCGCTTGGACTGCTCGTCCTTTTAATGGAAGGATCATTTTTATTGGGTCAGGCAAAACGCGATCCGAGGATGGTGGCGTTAAGCGGTGCCTATACCACTTTGGCGGATGGTATTTACGCTGTGGGTGTAAATCCGGCTAACCTTGCCTTTCAACATGACAAGCCATTTATGTGGCAGTTAAGTACGATCAATTTGGGGATAGTCAACAATTACTTTTCGCTGGAAAACTGGGCTGGTTTGAGCGGTGCAGACCTGGAACGAAACAATCAGGAAAAGAAAAAGGAAATTTTCAATGAGATTGGAGATGCACTACGCCTGACGGTCGATACCCATATGTCGCTCCCTGCATTGAACTTTGCTTCTGGGAATATGGCGTTTACAAGCGATTTAATCATTGTCGGGGATATTGGAATACCTAAAGATTTATTTCATTTTATCCTTGAGGGGAATGACCCCATAGGAAAGGAATTTGATCTGACATTGAAGTATGAATTATTAGGATTAGCGGAGTATGGCTTTTCATTTGCCATACCTTATGAAAAGTTTGCATTAGGAATTACCTTTAAATATCTGCAGGGACTCTTTTACCTTGGCATTGACCCCGATTCAAGCTTTTCTTTTATAACAACAGATACTACTGTCTTTTATGGGAATGGAAGGTACTTTATCCGTCAGGGGATTGGCGGTAGTGGATTTGGTATGGACTTAGGATTTTCCACCAAAGAGTTTAATGGATGGAAAGTAGGCTTTTCACTGATCAATGCGCTTGGAAAGATCAGGTGGAATCGTCCATCTTTTATTAAAGATCTTTTGGGAGTAGATCAAGAAAATGGATTGTTTAGCTGGGGAGGGGAAGAGGTAACTGAGGGCAGCGCTATGGTGTATGAATTTACCATCGATAGCCTCAACTACATGGATATGATCGATAGAGAAGTCAGTTCAATTATTTCGTCCAGTAAGAAAGTTGTGAGAGATACGACAGCTTCCGGTGAACCTCGACAATTCGTCATTCGATATCCTGCACTATTTAGAATTGGTGTATCAAAACAAGTTGATCCCGACTTCCTGGTGATTAGCGATCTTGTTGCAGGATTTCAGGACAGGCTCTTCGTACAGAAGCGATGGAAATGGTCTATCGGGATTAAGTTTACAAGATTTCCCGGACTGCCGTTGAGAATCGGTTACAGTTGGGGTGGGAGGTTTCTAAAAGAACTCGGACTAGGATTTGGAATTCACAAAGGTCCTATCATGTTTGACTTTGCTCTCCAATTCAGAAATGGTATCTGGTTTCATAGTATGAAAGGGATTTCTCTTTCAACCGGATTATCCATCACCAGTTTTAAGAGTAGAAAAGAATAACCGGTCTATTTTCTTTCTGTCCCAACTATTCGTGAATATACCTTATGATGTCCATGCCAAATCTTATTGAAATTCGGCACTTAACCATGTCCCAAATATTTGGGATGCATTTGTGCCAGCCCCGTAGCGAGGAATCCCGAAGTTTCGTCCCGAACCTTCGGGATTTTTGGTTCTCCACAGGATCCGCCAGCTGACGGATCGGGCAGGATAAACTGGAAATAATAACCATCTATTGATATTGTGATTGGAATACGCCTGCCTGCCGCCTGCCCGCCGGGATTGGTCAGGTGGGG
>JADFPG010000038.1 GCA_022562455.1 Fidelibacterota bacterium
GTACGGTGGTATCCGTTATATGACCATCTCCCAAAGATGCTCTCCGATGTGGACAGCGATTATCCCAGGCAAAAATATTCCCTCCTGCATTGATTACTGCTACAGGTGTATCTTGAACCATAACGATTTTGGATGATCTTTCAGGTAGATCATCCACATGACATACTTTGATCATTGAATTGTTTTATATCATGGTGCTTAGTTTTACGAAACATATCTACAATTTACTTACAACACAGTTTACTTTAAGATATGCACTAAAGAAATTATTGCCTAATAAACCTATGTAGCAAATAATCACAAAGACCGTATAAATAATAAAAAGTAAAAATTCAACCTGCATCTAGATTCTTAGCATTCTCACGAGTAGCAGGAATAAGAAGATGAAAATCCGTTCCTTTATCCAATTCACTATTCACCGAAATAAATCCATGATTTTCTTGAATAATATCCTTAACAATCGAGAGTCCTAATCCGGTTCCAACTGATGGGTCTTTAGTTGTAAAAAAGGGATCAAATATATTGGGGATTATATGATTAGGTATTCCAGTACCGGTATCGGAGATTGTAAGTGAAGAATAGGATCTATGAGGTATTTCGGATTTCCATTTAGAATTACTGCCACCAATTTGATGGGATGTTTCAATCGTCAGCTTTCCTCCATCAGGCATTGAATCACGTGCATTAATCACTAAATTGATAATTACATGTTCTATCTGCCTCGGATCAGCATAAACATTTGTAGGCTGAGGATTTAATTTCAATTTTAATTCAATATTTTTCCCTAATATTTGTATAATAATCTCTTCCCAAGTTTTAAGATGGTGATTCAAATCAAATTCAAAAGGTTGATTCTTTGATTTGCGGCTTAGGTTTAGTAGTTGTTGCACAACATCGGCAATAATTCTGCCATTTTTTTGGATAGCCTTAACATATTTATGAAGTTTCTCATCAGGCTTAAGTCGTAATACGCATAGATCGGCATATCCCAAAATAGTTGTCAAACGACTATTAATTTCATGTGTAATACGACTACTTAAGATTCCAATGACTTCCATTTTTTGGGAATGGCGCAATTGAGTTTCCAATTCTTTCACGCGAGTAATATTTTGGACCGTGCCTTCATAATAAAGCAATATGCCTTTGTCATCATGAACAGCGTGTGCATTTTCAATGATGTTTATTACCCTATGCATATGGGTTACCCACTCTGATTCAAATAACGAAATTTCCCCCTTCTGTTTCAGAATTTCGAAAAACCTGTTTCGAGATTCTGTATCAATACATCCCAACTCTGTGAAGTTTTTCCCGATCAATTGATTTTCTAAGGTGTATCCTAACATTGTTACCATGGCGGGGTTTACAAGTATTATTTTTCCCTTTTTGGAAAGTCGATAATAACCATTTTCCATGGCGGAGAAAATTCCTCGGAACATCGCTTCTGATTCTTCGAGTGCTTGTTGGTATTGCATTAATTTCCTTTCATAGCGATGTTTTAATAAAGTGACTTCGATTGTTGAATGAAGTGATTCCAGTTGGATGGGTTTTACTAAATACCCGAAAGGATTAGTCTTCAGCGCTTTAATCAAAGTATTTTCCTTCTTGGATGCAGTTAGGAATATTATTGGAATATCTAACTTCGATCTTATAATCTTGGCAGCGTCGATTCCGGCATGTGGTTTTTCCATTATCACGTCCATTAAAATAAGATCAGGTTTGATTTTAAGAGCTTGTTTGATTCCATCTTTTCCTGAGCTGGCAACCCCTTTTAGAGTATATGATAATTTTTTTAAATAAAACTTGATTTGATCCTGCATTAAAGGATCATCCTCAACCAGTAATATGTTGATTATTTTTGTCATGATATCATTCTAATTCATTAAAAAACACGTAAGGATAATAAATCTACGCTTCATAAATGATTTTAGAATTATTATCATTTCCACTTTATTCAGTTTATTGTGCCAGTTCGATGAAGCGAAGTGTTAAAGAGACAATATCTCTGACTGACACCGGTTTGTACAAGTATCCATCTGCCCCCAATTTGAGAGCTTTCTCAATAATCTCTTCGGTTAGATAAGCTGATATCATAACCACTTTGGTATCAGAATTATTCAGTTTAATTGCTTTCAATACATCAATTCCATCCATGTCACCCAACATAACATCCAGGAAAATCAAATCATAGCGATTCTTTCGCGCCCGCTGTAAACCTGATGTCCCACTTAGTTCCACATCGATTTCGACCTTATAAATCTCGAATAGATCGGTAAAAAATTCGCAGATACTCTCCTCATCATCGATAATTAAAATTACAGGAGTCTTGTACACTTTTGTGTTTTTTTCCATCCTCAATCTATTATCTCCCTAAGTTCTTCAGATATTTTAGAATTTTCACGAACGCTCATTTCCGGTGAATAGATGTCAACAATTTTGGGAGTCAGTAATATTATGAGTTCCGTCTTTTGTTTGGTAACCTGCGTGGATTTAAATAATTCGCCAATTAATGGAATGGATCCCAGAATAGGAACTTTAGTATGCGTTATCACGTCCGATTCACGCATTAACCCCCCTATAACTACTGTCTGACCACTCCTTACTACCACTTGTGTTTGCGCACTACGTTTAGCAATGATAGGAATCCCATCAGGGGTGAATCCCTGTTGAAAATTAGCCTGTGGTTCTATATACACAGTAATGGTTGAATCATTATTAATATGGGGTAGTATTTTTAGACGGATAGTGGCATCTTTAAATTCATACGAAGTTACCCCGAATTCATTCAATTTAGGATATGGGATTTGATCTCCCACTTCAATTACAGCGCTATGATTATCCAACGTTATCAGGTAGGGTGTGGAAAGTATATTGAGATCATTTACAATTGATAATAAATGGATTGCTACATCGATATCATAATCAATAATACCGATTCCAAGCCCGGCGGTAAAATTTGGAAGCTCGGGTTCAGATGAAATCAGCGTGGGAATATTTTTTAATCCAAAGTTTGTACCAGCCACGACATTATTATCTTTGGTAAACCACTGGATACCCCGTTTATGTTCCTTGTTGATCGATACTTCCACAATAGCACTTTTGATGTAGACCTGCCGTGTCGGTTGGTCCAGTTTTTGCACTAACCGTTCTATTTCAATGATCTGCGAGGGGGTATCCTGGAAAATGATGGTATTCGTGCGGGTGTCAGCAAAAATACTCCCAATACCAGGGGTAACGACCTTAGCAATGGTAACGGCTAAATCACTTGCCCGTGCAAACTCGCAAGCATAAAAACCTAACTGGGTCTGCACCTGGATATCCCCAATATCTGCAACGACATACTTATTGGAATTGCTTAGTTGTTGAAATCCCAAGTCATATAATTGGGTCAGTATTGACAATGCTTCCATCGCGCTCACAGCTTTCAAATCAAGGGTGATTTGTCTTTCCCTCACCGCCGGATCGGAAATAAATTTCATCCCGCTTTTTTCACTAAGAATACGCAATACCTTCTCCAGTTTTACATCCTTTACTGATACTGAAATCAAATCCGACTGATCGTCTTGTCCAGCAATAAAATGAGTAGGTAATAGACCTAAAATAATAATCAAACTTATTACAATACTTTTTTGGACCGAATAGCGGATTAACACTCTATTTTACTCCCTTTCATATTTTACAGAAAATAAATCCTTAGCATTGTATAGAACGACTATGGTATCCGAGATAGATTGAATGGTATAACCCTTAAGTTCATCGCCAACTCCATATACTTCCCCATTCAGGATGGCGTAAGGTTTTGCCTGATCCCATACAATTCCATTTACTTTTATCCTGGGACGCCTTTTCCCGCTTTTTTTCTTGACTGAAGATTTCCTTGTCCGGGTACCAATTGATTTCTTCTTAGATTTTTTAATGAAAGGATTGCGAATATTTTTTAAGTCCCAGTTTTGGTTGAGTGAATCAATCGCCTGTAGATATAGTTTGACAGGAATCTCGTCAACCGATACTGCTTTCATCAGAGTTTGAATGGTCAGATAGTCAATCGTTACCGGATCGTGGTAGGTTTCTGAATCTGGATACACAAGAAAATTGCCGAATCCGGTAGTGAAATTGATCGTTATCCACCCTGATAACAGAATGGATAACAGACTCAACAGGATTATTTTACCTTTTTTACTCATGCCGCCGCCCTTTTCTTCAATACAGCCAGTATAATATCGATTTTACTCAACAATCCTTTATCTGCCGGGGTGATGGTAAGTTCTTCAATGAGAAGCCATTCCGGATTAGATTCTAAGGTCTGTAATAACTTTAAGAAATTGGAATATTTTCCTGTAAGGCTAACAGCGATGAATAATTTTTGATATTGTGGTGGTACAAATTTGGTTTCGCTTAAAGGCTCCAGTTTGAGTACTCTCAATTCTGATTTTGCGCAATAACGATCAATGATTGGTAATAATGAGTTTAGACTTTGGTTCTTTAGCATGCGACCATTAAATCGGAATTTTAGTAGTTCTAATTCCCCTCGCTGCATTTCAACACTATCAATCGCTGCCTCAATATCCAGACTGATCAGATTAATATAGGTTTCATTTAATCCCGCCTGTTTCTCAACCGCGTTCAAATACTTGTCGAATTGTGGCTGAATCAGAAAATATAGGCCGATAAAAATCGCTAAAGCATATCCCGCGACTCCGATCAGAATCCATTTTAATTCTACAGTTTCGAACCAATTTTTAATCGCCCTGTTCATTGGTAATATCCCAATGTGAATACCAGTTTTAATTTATCCTTTTCCTTAGAGACATGATTGTTCTCCACTAATAATTTTGAATAGGTGAAATTGTTCGGGAGGCTTTCTGCCAGCGCTGCCCGTAGATTATCAACCGCGAAAATATCCTGTTCTTCCCCTTCAATAATCATATACCCTTCCACTAATATCTCAGGCTCTTTAGACGCGGGTTTTTTCTTGAAATTATAAGCAATTTTGGTAAGAATTAAGTCAGCCGGAAGCAATTGTGCTAAATCTGCTAACCGCGCCATCCATACAGCGGGTCGGTTATTTTCCTGAACATAGAGGGAAGCTTGCTGGCGTAGTCTATTTCTTTCGACAATTTTTTTTTCCAGGAAAAGAATGCGAGGTTCGATATTAGAAATTTTTCTTTCCATTTTCGTTGTTCGGCTTTTATAAACATTTGCCATAAAGAGTTGCGTCGAATAAACCTGAAATAATACAAATGCGGAAAAACCCCAGATAAGTAGATAGAATACGGAGGTATAGCGACGAATTTTACGCCGTTTTTGTCGATCGGCAGCAGTACTCATGAAATTCAACTGGTAACGCATTTCCTATCTCAATGCTAAGCTAATAGCTGAAGCAAAATGGTAAGCCTGGTGCGGTTCAAACAACTTCTCGGGCAAAAAACTTCCGATTGGATCCCAAAATTCACAAGGAACCTGAAAGAAATTCGAATCCTGTTTGAGCGTACGAGCAATAAAATGATCATTCAACAATCCGCCCGTAACGACTATTTTATTCACGGTCTGCCCTGTTTTCTTTTGGTGATGGATATTGAACCGGATGATAGTATTGGCGAACCGTTGGAGCGTATCTCGAAAACCAGGGTTTTTATAGATCGCAGATTGCTGTGAACTTTTTAAAGAAAACTCCCCATCTTCATTTCGACGTAGAGACTCAGCTGTTAAAAAGGAAATGCCTTTTTGTTTCATGATCAACTCATTCAAAGTGTTACCTCCAAAGGGAATGAAAAGAAAACCGGGGTTATGGTCGGGTGTTATTATCATATAATGACTATGAGCCGCGCCAAGCTGTAAGAAGCCAATTGATTCCTCGATTTCACCTGCAGTGGTCAAGTATAAATCCAAAGCCGATAGCGCATCCGTTTCTAAAATATCTACATCTTTACCTAATCCACTAAATACTTTCAAAATCCGTTCTAAACGTTCGCGGAGATAAACCCCCACCAATACTACGATACGCTTTTTTTTATTGTCCTGTCGGAAGATTCGATAATCGTATTCATAGTTTTTTACCGGTTCTGGCAAAAGCGGACCTAATTCCCAGAATAGGGCTTGTTTCAATTCGTGTTCAGCTACTTGGGGCATTGGGATAATAAATACATTATTCATGGTAGCTGTAAGACATATCCGGATTGATGCTTTTTTGTACGGCAATTCTTGCAATAATTCATGAACTGCACTCATCAAATGGGTCTCGTCTACTTCATCAGGATGTTGAACTCGCTCTTCCTTGACTAAGTCAATGAGGGCTAAACGGGATAATTCGGATTTTTTCTTTAAGTGGTACGAAACCAACTTGATGGCATTGCTTCCAATATCGATTCCAATCCGATATTTTGCTTTACTGGTCACAGGCTTAATCCCTCCAGGTTCCGGATTTGATCTGTTTTGGCCAATCGTAGGAATAGA
Source organism: Fidelibacterota bacterium (assembly GCA_022562455.1). GTDB lineage: Bacteria > Fidelibacterota > Marinisomatia > Marinisomatales > SCKK01 > SCKK01. Next base: position 6,451 of record JADFPG010000038.1, read on the forward strand.
AGTCGCCAAATCCCGGAGGCCAGCCATAATATTTTTCATCAGCTTGATCATTGATGACCAGATTATTACTGAAGACAATACTTGATCCTACCAAGGGTCCGGTAAGATCTCCACCCTTGATATCAAACGGTCCTATTGAGAAAATAGCTCCTTTGATAACAATACCGGGATTGGATGCGATATCAGCTGTTGAATCCGCCACGATTAAAGCGGGAATATACACGCCATTAGAATCCGTAATTGCCATTATAGTAACATCATTGCCTACTACCTTTAGTCTTCCCATCACCACCAATGATCCTTCTAAATAGGCGCCATTTTTTAAAAACACTGTTCCACCTTGAACAAAGTGGATTCCGGATACTAAGGTATCATCAAAATTGGTTGTGCCGGAAGTGTAAATCTGAACTGCATTTTGAATGTAATAATCTGTGTCTAAAGCAGGCAGAAAATCAAACTTGCGCATGCCGTGACCCGATAGGGTCGTCACCGAAAATTGAGATGTGTCCGGTTCTTCCAAATAAGCCACCCCATGGTTGAAAGGATAATCCTGCACAACTTCCACATTAATCTGCCGTGGCTGGTTCCAACGATTGGTACTGACTGATAAGATCCGGCTTGAATCAACATAGGATGCTGTTACCCCTTGCTCTGTGAAATTTGCCAGGGAGTCAGGACCACTGTTCATTCGCCAGAGTGCTTTATTGAGTATTGATTCAACGGCGTATTGATTCCGGATTTTGTGGACGTTGTCTTGTATTAAAAGTCGTGCTTGAGCCGAAAGGGTAAGGATTGCCATTCCAGTGATACTAAAAACGAGGAAGTAAATCATTGCGATTCCTAGTATGCTGCCACGCTCATTTTTTAGTCGTGTAAGCATCGATTAATCTACTCCCATGTGATAGAGGATTAACATTTCTTGACCAAATAGAATTGTTATCAGGCCAGCGACGGCCATGAGTAATGGAAATTCGGGAACGGCAGAGTAGTAGTCTTTAGCCATAAATTTAATCCTGAATGAACCGCCAATAGCGCCGATCAATAACGCCACGAAAACACATAATACAATCTGTGAGATTCCCAAAAAGAGCCCTAAAATGGCGCCAAATTTAATCTCTGCGATATCGATATGTGATTTGGTTCGGGTTAGAATCTTCAATCCGTTGTAGAGCCCTAATATAATTCCTCCCACCAGGAAACCAATCACACTCATTGGAAAGTTGCTGGGTTGAAAAGATAATAAGTATATGACACTCAACATCCCTAATAGAAGTAAGATCAGGTCGGATAACCTTCGGTTCTCCTTTTCGATGACAATGATCGCAATCAGCACCATGCCGAACACCATCTCCAGTACCGCCTGGTAACTCCAACCCAGGAGAGTGATATAAATGGCGACCCAACCAACTTGGGCTATATCGACAATTAAATTTCTCTGTGGAATGGGATCATTGCAATACGGACATTTCCCTTTCGAATGGAAATAACTCCAGATTGGGATAAGATCTTTCCAGAATAATTTTGCCGCACAGGTTTTACAATAAGGGCCGGGATTGATGATGGACTGGTTCTTGGGTATGCGATCTATAGTACTGTTACTAATGATCGCAAAGATTGAACCGACGGTAATAATCCCCAGTATACTAAGTACTATATTAATTCCTGAAGGCAAGAATCCACTCATGGGTTACCGTATCCTCCTCTTCAAAAAAGGTTATACTCAGATCAACTCTTTTTCCAATGGAAGAACTTCTTTTTTGAAAATTCAGAGTAAGTACCTCAGCGTCGACCGGTTGGTGAGAAAGGCCATTTTTTTGCCAGTCCAGGTGTTGGTTTGATAATGCTATGCGATATTGATTTCCATCAATATCTTCTGTAGTAATGATGGATCCGGAATTGGAGGTGATTCCACTCTGCTCTGCAGTTGTATCCGCGTAGATTAATAATGAATCGCCTATCGTATTCAACAATTGTTCCCGGATGTAGCCATTTAACACAATCACATCCTGCTGCAACGCAACGCGCCGGCCTATAGCCGATGACTGTTTAGTGCTCAAGACGAGAATAGACGCAAAGGACACCACCAGAATGGCTCCCGCAGTCATTGCGGAGGTCAGTTCCACAAGGGTAAATCCTTTTTCCCGGGTTCCCATTAATACCTCCAACTTCGTTGTGGAGTAAAGAATACCGAAGCGCTATCGCTAACATTGCCGGGGTCGAACCAGGCAAAGTAAACAGATACTTTCAGATAATCCGGAACATCAGTATCATCCGGTGCCACACCATCCAGTGTATCATCGATAGCTGTTACTACCGTCGTCCGGTACCCCTGTACATTATTCAGCAGCAGGGGTACCGAAGTTTCAGGCAGACTGTCAAGTAAAGCATCATAACCAAGGTAAAGGGCACGCTCGAATTGGGATGAAATCGATATCCACGCCATTTGCGAACGCGTGCCCTTTTCTATCTCCCACCGGCTTACAGTGAAATACTGAACCGTACCCAGGAAAATGATCCCCAACAGGGTCACTGAAATCATTACTTCCACGAGCGTAAATCCGGTAGTAGAGGATCTTGGTATCATGCCAATTACTATTAGACACCACCAGCAAATGTACCGGCTTGATCCAGAGTTCGGTCGAAGTCTAATATTGTCCCTTTCGCGCACTTGATGGTATAACTTATGCCGTCAGCACTGTCATAAGTGAAATCAGCATCGAAAAAGTATTTACCGTCTAATTCACCCGCTTTGATGTCATTCCACGTGGTCAAGGGATCAACAACAGCTGCATCGACGATAGGATTAGGATATTCTCCATATTCACCGTAATAGACACGAAGCATGGTACGGATGGTACCTAAGGCGGCATCGGCTTCACTCATTTTAGCTTTTGTGACGTTACTGGTGTATATCGGAACGGCAACTGCTGCCAATACACCGATGATAACAATAACGATCATCAACTCAACAAGTGAGAACCCCTTCTGATTATTTAGTTTATTCATTACGTTCTCCTTTTTTGTTTTTTTGTTTACTTATCTTCATAATCGAAGTCTATGCAATCTCTAATGAATGGCGCCTGACATCTGAAAAATGGGAAGATATAATGCCAAGACTATAATGCAGATCACCACCCCTAATCCGGCCATCATGATCGGTTCAATCGTTTCGGAAATACGATCCACTTTTGCACTGAAATCCTGGTCACTGAATTCAGCGATTTTTTCTAACATCACCGCCAAGGATCCCGATTTTTCACCTACTGCAATCATACTTGAAACCATGGTGGGGAAAATATCCGGATATTTCTGAACCTGACTGCCAAAGGATCTTCCTTGTGCGACTTGGTTGCCAATTTTTCCTACCACTTTATCTACGTAGACATTGTCAGCAGTTTCACCGGCGATTTTCAGAGCCTTGATTAACGGAACCCCACTTTTCAATAATACACATAAAGTCTGCATCATGCGGGTTATCATCGATTTTTGCATTAAAGATCCCGCGATCGGGAGCATAAAGATGTGTTGATCAATAAAATACCTGCCCGTATCGGATTTTTTAAACAGCTTGAAGGCGATTGTTAATCCGACAATCAGGACAATTTCAATAATCAGATGTTCTCTAATGAAAGTGCTTCCAGCTAGAAGGGCAGTGGTTGAAGCAGGTAATTCAGCGTCAAAGCTTTCAAATATGTCTTTAAACTTTGGTAAAAGACCAAAAACAACCCCGGCCAGAACCAGTGTAAAGAAACCTAAAACGAACCTGGGATAGCTGGTAGCGGTTTTCAATTTTTTACGTATTTTTTCTTCGCGTTCAATATAGCTGGCAATTTGATTGAGGATTGTTACCAGCCCAGCACCTAACTCAGCAGCTTTGATCAAGGAAACAACCAGCCGGGGGAAAATTCGTGGATGTTGTTTCAACGCCTCGGAAAATGGATGACCAGCTTTTACCATCTTGGTAATACTCTCAATAGCCTTAACAAAATGTTTATCTTTGAACTGTAGTTTTAGAATGGATAAGCCATCCACTAATTGAATGCCGGCATTCATTAGCGTTGCTAATTCTCTGAAAAATATGACTTTCAGAGATGGATCAATTTTAGGTGGAGTCAGATTGATCTCGCTGAACTTGAGTTTCTTACGTTTGTTTTTAACCTTAATGATGCTAATAATTTTTAATCCCATTTTGCGAACTTCATGACCTGCTTCTTCAAGTGACAACATTTCAACGGTACCTTCTAATCGATGGCCTTTTGTATCAATGGCTATATACTTAAAGTTCGCCATCAAATAACTCGAATGATTTCATCTGTAGTAGTTAATCCCTGAGCAGCTTTATTCAAACCATCTTGCAACAGGATGGTCATTCCACCAGCCTCAGCTTTCTTTCTAATTTCAATTTCCGATTTATCCTGAATGATCAGCTCTTTGATTTCACCATCTAGAAACAGCACTTCATGAATGGCAATTCGTCCCCAGTAACCCGTTCCGGAACACTGTTTACATCCTTTCCCATGATAAAAGGTTAACCCTTTATAGATTATACCTTTGTTTTTTAAATTGATTTTCATCTCTTTGGATAGAACAACTGGTTTTTTACAATTCAGACAAACACGCCGAACAAGCCGTTGGGCAATGATAACTGCGATTGATGAAACAATCAGATATTTATCAATTCCCATATTTAGAAGTCTAATAATGGTTGCAACCGCATCATTGGTATGCAACGTACTGAGGACTAAGTGACCGGTTAAGGCGGCTTTAATCGCTATTTCAGCCGTTTCTAAGTCACGGATTTCACCCACCATCACGATATCCGGATCTTGTCGTAAAATCGACCGGAGGGCGGAGGCAAAGGTAAGACCCACATTGGGTCGCGTCTGTATCTGGTTAATCCCTGCCAGGCGGTATTCGACCGGATCTTCCACCGTAATGACGTTGAGAGCTGGTGAATTTACGAAGTTTAATACCGAGTACAAGGTGGTGGTTTTACCGCTTCCTGTGGGACCGGTAATCAGCACCATGCCATGAGCTGATTTAGCTGCTTCTTTGAAACGGGCTAAAGACGAAGGATCAATACCCAGATCATCGATATTTAATGATGTGCTGCCTTTATCCAGAATGCGAAGGACAATTTTCTCCCCATAAATACCTGGCATCGTCGATACGCGTACATCAACGCTACGCCCCATGATCTTAAATTTCACCCGGCCGTCCTGCGGGACCCTCTGCTCGGCAATATCTAAGTCTGCCAGGATTTTGATGCGGGCAATAACGCTCTTCTGCAACCGTTTGCTGGCAGGTGGAAATTCCCGCAACATCCCATCAATGCGCAGTCTAATTCGCAGGTCTTTTTCCTGGGGTTCGATATGAATGTCACTGGCACGCTCCTGAACGGCCTGGACCAATAAGGAATTCACAAATACTACCGCTGGAGCATCCGAAGCTTGGGAACGAAGTAGATCTATACTCTCTTCTTCCAACTCTGCTTCTTCTCCCTCATCCTCGACCTCTACCAACTCTTGCAGGGTATCTTCAAACCGAGCCTTTTCGGAAAAGATCTGGCCCATGGCAAAATCAATATCTTCACCAGAACTCCAGACCGCATCCACCTCCAGACCGGTTTTACTCCTTACAATTTCCTGAGCCAACATATCAAAAGGCTCAGCCATGGCTAAACGAAGAATTCCTTTTTCACTAACCGTGATTGGAACTAAATGGTGATATTGACACATCTCTTCCGAAACCTTTAAGGCAAGAGCGTTATCAAATGTATGAATCGTTTTAAGATCGACTTTTTCAACACCAAACTGTTGATATATCTTTTCTATGTTTGTTTGATTGATTTCAGAATGCATCTCATTCACGAGAATCATGCTTCCCCATTCTATGCGGGACAAGTTGAGTATTTTTATTTACGACAAACTTCATATACACCAAACAAGATTGCAATTATCATACCAATCGTTGATATAATGTTTTATTATCCTGTTATTATTATAGTTATTACGGAAATATTTGGAGAAACAGCAATGGGAATAATACGAATTGTGTCTTATTATTATGACACATTCTCGGTTTTAGGAATATAAATATTACAAAGGGGGAATAACTGCTTAATACTGTCTTATTATTAAGACATTTATTGAAATTGAAGTTAACAGAGCAGTATAAAAATTAAATAGAAGGAAGTATGTCTTGGTTGATCCCTAATTTTTTTATCTTTAGGTGGAAATGCTGGCGACTTAAACCTGCAATCTTGGCTGCTTTACTGATATTTCCATTAACATGCTGAAGCAGAGTTGAGAAATATTGCCGTTCAAAGTTCTCTTTAGTCTGTGTATAACTTTCATCGATTGCCATGACTGTCTTTTCACCATCTCCCCTATGGAGGTGACTCGGCAGGTCTTTTAAAGTTATTTCATCACCTTTGCATATGATTAAAGCATTTTCAATAACGTTTATCAATTCCCGAATATTCCCTTTCCATTCAAATTGATTAAATAATTCCAGAACAGCAGGGGAAAGGCGAACTTTTTCCTTCCCCATTTTTTTTATTAATTGGTCTAAATGATAATCAGCAATCACCGGGATATCCTCTCGCCGTTCCCGGAGAGGAGGCAAGGTTATATGGAAAACATTGAGCCGGTAATAGAGATCTTCCCGAAAGGTCCCTTCCTCCACCAAACGGTTAATATCCTGATTGGTTGCCGCGATGATGCGCAGATCCAACTTAATCTCGTGATTACCACCTACACGTCGGATGTGATTCGATTCAAGTACCCGAAGTAGTCGAATCTGCAATTCCGGAGTGGTTTCGGTAATCTCATCGAGAAAAATGGTCCCACAATTGGACTCTTCAAACAATCCTATTTTTCTTTTCGTTGCACCGGTAAAGGCTCCCCGTTCATGACCAAATAAGGTGCTTTCCATTAGCGAATTAGGAATACTCCCGCAGTTGACGGCAACAAAAGAATTTGATGATCGGTAGCTATAATTGTGGATTGTTCTGGCTGCTACTTCTTTTCCTGTTCCCGATTCTCCACTTAGTAAAATGGTAGTGTCATATTGAGCCACAGTATGAATCTTATCTAATACTTTTTTCATCGCTACTGAATGACTTCGAATTTCTGGGATACTTCCCTGGAGAGCAATCTCCTTTCGTAGTGTTAAATTTTCTAACTTAGTCTGCCTCTCTGATAAAGCTCTTTGTATCCGTATCTGGAGCTGATTCAAATCGATAATTGGTTTTACCAAATAATCATAGGCACCCATATGGATGCATTTTACCACCATATCTATATCTTGAATAGCACTTACCATTATGATGATAACATCAGGATTGTGATGTTTGAATGATTCAAGCAGTTTCAATCCACTCACGCGGGGCATGTTTATATCAAGTAGAACTAGATCTATCGATTGCTCAAAAAATAAAATTTGAGCGGCTTCTGCGCTAGTAGCTGTATGAACCTTATAACCAAGTTCGTTCAGGTAATCTTTGAATAAACTTGTGATTTCTGGTTCATCGTCAACCACCAGAAAATGAAGTGATTTAATTTCGATCGATTTTTCCATTTAACTTAAAAGCGATAATGCGGACAATTGTATTTTCTAACGTTCTATAAGAGGTAAAAAAATGTAACCTGAATGCCACTTTTATTGTAGCAAATGGTTTTCCTTTAACAGTTTGCTATTGATAATTTACATAAAACAGCTTAAGAAAAGAATTCTTTGTCTAATCGCTGTCGTCATTTTATTTAGCCAAAGATATGTACAGATTTATCCTGTTTTGTTCGATATAATTGTTCCACAAACCCATGTTACGCTACGTGACACCTATACAATAAATTGGCTTTGTTCTATGAAACGTATGAATTATCCACTCTTTCTTGATGGTATGTTTGAGCTGCGGTTTGATATTGGTTATTGGTGAGTGGTTAGCGCTGTTGTATCTCTGTTCAACAATGTCCAAACTAATGTATGGTCAGCTGCCACCCCGCCTGACCAAAGTCGGGCAGATGCTCATGCTCTGGTAGATAGGGAAGGCAGTTCACGTGTTTCCACAGGAATCTGCGATCTAGCACAGTTTGGATGTAACCCAAATCCTCCGAAAGGGACTCCTTTGCAGCAAGAACCAAGAGCCAACTAGTTTTCAACTCTACCATAGTTGCGATGTAATGGGGCTAAGATGAAGGCACAAATCACCACTCACCAGTTACAACTAACCTTTTAGCCACGTTTTTAATTGGCATAGATCATATGGTATTTAGAACAGCGCCAAAAAAATAATTGAATATTATTTCCATTCAATTGGATAAAAACATCTGACAAAACCGCCAAGTTTCGTTTCAGAGATTCGAGGTTCTTCCTGGCTGCACTTTTCCTCCATAAAATCACATCTTGGATGAAAGTTACATCCGGACGGTCTAAATAGTGTTGAAGGTGGATCACCAGGGATAGAAATTGGTTTTCGTCCATGCTCATAAGATTCAGCGGTTTTAAGTAACGCCTTTGTATAAGGATGAGAAGGTGAAATTAATACATCCTTGGATTTCCCATATTCGACAATTTTTCCAGAATACATTACCATTAGCATATCAACCCATCCTTCAACCATTTTAATATCATGTGAAATTACAATAACAGATAATTCCATTTCCTTTTTTAGCCCCATAAGAGTTTCTATTAACTCCACTTGTGAGATCACATCCAGTGCAGTTGTCGGTTCATCCACAATTAAAATATCCGGATTTCCGGCTAATGCTGCCGCCAGAGCAACCCTTTGTATCATTCCTCCCGACAGTTCGTGGGGATATGTTTCAAAAATTCGCTTGGGATTTACCAGTCCAACGAGATCAAGGAGTTCTACTACTCGATTTTTTCCCACTTTATGATCTTTTCTCCGGGCTTCAGGAAGTGCATCAAATATCTGTCTACCACAAGTCAATACCGGGTTCATTGACGATAATGTATCCTGGAACATAATACCAATTCGTTTCCCTCTAATCCCCCTCAATGCTGAAATATCAAGTGTGATTAGGTCGATCTCTTCTTTATCCCCAGGACAAAATAAAATCTCGCCCATTACTGTTGATTCAGGAGGGAATATGGAAACCAATGCCTTAGCTAGAAGACTTTTTCCACATCCGGACTCACCCAAAATACCCAATGTTGATCCAGATTCAAGGGTAAATCCTACCCCTTTTAATAATTGAATAGGTAATCCATCCCGATGTAGTGTAATTCCGAGATTGTGAACTTTTAAAATTGGCTGTGTTTTTATTAAGGTATTTTCAATCACTACAGTTGTTACCTGTTGGGAAAAAGATGTCATCTTTCTTCATCCGGTTTTTTGTTTTTCGGTCAAGCACTAATTAACTGTATCACATGCCTGACCGACTGAGCGCATGGTCAGGCAGGCCTGTCTGCCGACAGGCGGGGAATTTCTCCTCCATAGGAGACCCTTTGGGTCATAGGTCACGAAGTTTCAGGAGAGCGTATCGGGGTGAAACTCAAGCTCTCGTCTTTCTCCTATCGCCTATCGTCTTTTGGCTATTTAACTGTATCACCTGCCTCCAACAGGCGGCGGACGGGCTGTCAGGCAGGGCTCAATCAAAAAAAAATTTAATAGGATAGTCCTGTCATGTCGAGACATAAGAATCTTGTCAACAGTAAACTGCGATGCACTGACCACCCCTTTCTCATTTGTTATTCATTATTCGATATTCGTTATTCGTTATTGACCTCTCCTTAGCCTCAGCCTTAGCCTTTTTCCAAAGGATCCTTCGGAGAATAAATTCGCGCAACTATGTTCCTGGCATGTGTGCCAATAGTGTTTGAGTATATGAATGTTCAGGGTTACGAAATAATTTCTCCGTTTCCCCTACTTCCACAATTTTACCCTGTTTCAATACGGCAATCCTATCGGCTAACGACCGAACTACCCACAGATCATGTGATATGAGCAGATACGTCAAACCTTTTTCGTGTTTAAGATCTAAAAGTAAGTTTATCAGATTTGCTTGAATTGAGAGATCCTGCGAGGATAATGGTTCATCGAGAATTATCAATTCCGGATTTGGCGCCATCGCTCTGGCTAAACAGACACGCTGTTTTTGTCCTCCACTTAATTCATGAGGAAACCGGTCATAAAACTCCGCTCCAAGTCCCACTAATCCAAGTAAATGGGAAACTTTTTCTCCAAGGGTTTTATCCTTATCCTTTTCAACAGATTTAAAACCATCGCGAATAGCCTCCCCAATTGTCATTCTTGGATTCAAAGCATTATTTGAATCCTGAAAAATTGGCTGAATTTTTTTGCGGATACCTCCCAATGCCTTTTTGTCCTTTGACCAAATATCCTGATTCTCAAATAGTATCTTTCCATATTTTGGCTTAACAAACCCTAAGATGGACATTACAAGCGAAGTTTTCCCACTTCCTGACTCTCCCACTATCGCAAAAGTCTCTCCCCTTTTAATACTAAAAGATATACCCTTTACAGCGATTATAACCTCATTTTGGGGAAAAAATTTATATCTGCGGACATGATAATGAATATACAAATCTTCAATTCTGAGGATGGAGGAATCCCGAAGCTTCGGGACTGAGCCTGACTTTCCACTTTCTGTCATGGTTTTGGTAAATAAGATTTAGGATCCAACATATCCCTAAGTCCGTCTCCTGCTAAGTTTATCCCCACTACGGTAATGACGATTGCCAATCCTGCAAAAGTGGAAATCCACCACGCCCCCAAGGGATCAAGTCTCCCCTGGTTTAATATTGCCCCCCAACTCGCCATAGGTGGTTGAACACCCAAACCAAGGAAACTCAAACTTGCCTCAATTATAATCATCGTACCCATAAGAAGTGTTGTAGAGACAATGATTGGTCCGGAAATGTTAGGAAGGATATACCTCCAAATGATCCGACTTTTAGATAATCCAAGCGCAATAGCTGATTTCAGATACGCCATTTCCCGGATGATCAAAACTTCACCTCTAACAATACGAGCAATTTCCATCCATGATAAAAACCCCAGGACCATGATCAGAAGCCATACGGACGGTCTTCCAAATCCCATAGCTAATAATATGATGAAAATTCTTGGGAAGCCAAGAAGAACATCCACTATTCGCATAAGCATTCGATCTACCCATCCTCCTAAAAAGCCCGAAATAACTCCAACAGACATACCAAACACAACTGCGATCATGGCAGCGCTTAAACTAACTCCCAATGATACTCTCGCTCCAAATATTAACCTGCTTAACAGATCTCTTCCAAAGAAATCCGTCCCTAAAGGATGTAACAATGAGGGTGGTTTGGATAATAATTCCAGATTTTGATCATGAGGACCATAAGGAGCAAGGAGTGGCGCAAATATTGAACAGATAAAGACAACAGTAATAATCAAAAGTCCCGCTCTGGCAGAACGATTTTGCCATAAATTGGATACTAATTTCCTCTTATTGATCATCTTACCTCATGATTCACTTGAATTCTCGGGTCAACAATTCCATAAAAGATATCTGCCAGAAGATTGCCTGCCAGAACTGATAGAAACGCACAGGTGCTCGCTGCCAATATGACAGGATAATCCCTTCCCAAAACTGCACTCACCATAACCCTGCCCATACCCGGCAAAGAAAAGATGACCTCAATGACTACAGCCCCACTAAAAAGAACAGGGATCGTAAACCCAATTAGTGTCACCAGGGGGATTAAAGCATTTCTGAAACCATAATGAATAATAATTCTCCCCCTTGAGATCCCCCTTGCTTCAGCAGCCATAACATAATCCGAGCCCATTGCTTCGATCATACTGGAACGGATAAATCGACCAAAAGTCGCTGTAGAGGAAAGACCCAAAGCCAGAACAGGAAGAATCAGATGTTTCGCATAATCACTTATTCTTCCAAATATATTCAACTGGTCATGAAAAATTGAAGTCAGTTGCGAGGAGGGTAGCCAATCCAATTTGATGGAAAACAACCCCAATAACATCATTCCCAGCCAAAAAGCAGGCATAGAGAAAAAGAACAGCATAACAGAAGTGATGATTTTATCCACTCTATTCCCGTGATTAATAGCTGAAAATATGCCACCTAAAACTCCCAGTATTAGACCAAATAATAATGAAAGACCCGTGACAAGAATTGTAGGGATGAGAGCGTCGAAGACTATTACAGATGCTAATCTTCCACTATTAAATGAATTTCCAAAATCGAAGTGGAATATTACTTGTTTAAGCCATAAGAAATATTGGAGGTGTAGAGGATCATTAAGCCCAAATCTTTCAGCAATCTTTTCTTTGAGAGCCGGATCCATTGAAGGATCCATAAAACGTGTGGTTGGATCACCCGGGGCTAAGTGGATAATAAAAAAAGTAAAGGTAAGCCCGATCAGTAGAACGGGCAGAATGCCAAGGAGCCGCCTGAGGATATAGGCGACCAAAATATCTTACCTATTAACCATCATATCAGTTTTCGTCCGAACATCCGTAGGAATCCACCAATCTTCAACATTGATGAATACGCCCCGCTTATCTATTTTAACGTCTTTAAATCGACTGTTGAGGCCAACCGTTTCCATCTTGTAATAGAGCCAGGTATAGGGCAAGTCATGAGATAACCGGCTTGCTACTTTATTCCAGTAATCCCGAGTAATTTCTTTATTCAGGCTCTTTTTTGCAATTTCTTCCCAATTATCGAAATCTGATGAACTGTAACTCACAAAATTAAATGGATATAAAATACTGGTAGTATGAAACAGCGATGTAAGTTCCATTTTTAACCCAACATTCCACCCAATTAACACCGCATCAAAATCTCTTGACGGAAGCATTCTGCCAAAGAGCAATCCCGCTTCCAGAATCCTCGGGATCATTTCTACTCCAATCTGGTGAAGTTGATTCTGAATCAATGTAAGAGCTTGCTCTCTCCGTTCATTTCCACTATTTGTTGCCATCTCAAAACTGAATTTTACACCGTCTTTGTCCAATATACCATCACCATCACTGTCTGTCCACCCTTCATCAGCTAAATAACGCTTGGCACCATCCGGATCGAATGGCAAGATTTCATTAGCAGATTCATCATATACCCACCAGATAAGAGGGACAGGACCGTGCATTTGGGCTGCCAAACCATGGTTTACTATCTTGGTTATCGTTTTTCTATCGATAGCCATCGTTAGAGCTGCCCGTACTTTTTGGCTACCAAACAACTTATTCGGTTTTAATAGACGGGAAATATCCGGTTCTCCCTGTCCAGCTTCATCCATCACTATCGAATAATTTTCGTAATCAATCAAATTCCATCCGATAAAGTCATATTGCCTGCCTAAAAAACTGATGGGACGTATGTCTTTCTCCCCTGCATCCCAATCCTCTTTCAACCGGACAAAACTCCGTGGGGGAACGTTCTCCATCAGGTCAACGTCTCCACTCAAAACCTGTTGCCAGAGGGTAATGTTGTTTGGGACAATCTGGAAAATTATTCGGTCAAGGTGCGGTTTATCACTTTCATAATAGTCATTAAACTTTTCAAGACGTATGGACTGCTGTGATATCCAATTGACAAATTTAAATGGACCCAATCCAATAGGATTCCGATTAAAACCCGATGTATGTATGTCTTTAGGAGAAATCTCTAACAAGATATGTTCAGGAATTATGTATCCTTCCACAGCATCCATTAACATCGTGGGTGTTTTTTTACGAAATTCATATACTACCGTGGAATCATTTTCTGCGTAAACAACCTGGATATCTTCCTTGAAAGAGATACCATCCCAGACAACATCAGGGTCAGTCTGCAAAGTATGTGTAAATACCACATCTTTAGCCTGGAACGGTTTCCCATCATGCCATTGGACATCTGTTCGTAAATGAAATGTGATTTTTAAACTATCATGGGAAAAGATCCATTCTTTTGCGAGTCGAGGTGTAAATGAATAAAGATCTTTATTTACATCAGCAAGCTGTCGAAAGATCAAAGAAATAATATCTCTGGCGGGTTTTGTTAGAGCGGTCAACGGATTTAAGGCATCGGGCTCTCCGGGGATACCCACCACAAGGGTTCCCCCATCCACCGCTTGATCCTTAATTTGATCTCCTGTCTTGACATCAGGTTCTTGTTTACTACGCCCACAAGCAGCAAGAATGATAATCGCTATAATTAGAAATTTATAAATTAATTTCAATTGATCACTTTTCTTCAAGGATAATACTTCTGAATTTTTCCGACTGTTATTTTTCAACTTTAGATATGACTCTTTCAAATTCTTTTTCTGTAAACGGTTTTTTAGGACATAATCAATGCCATTTTCTTTAATCTTTTCTTTATTTAAGTTTAAGGTCCATCCGGTTAGTAGAATAATGGAAATTGTGGATTTTGCTTTTTTAATTTTTTCCGCTACCTCTCACCCACTCATTTCGGGCATGTTCAAGTTCGTAATAACCATATCGAAATTTTCCTTTCTAAATCGGCTTTGTCCGGCTTTGGGAGAAGAGCACACTGTCACATTATGTTTTAAATTGGTAAGGACTTCTTCAACAATCTTCAAAACTGCTTTATCATCAATGACTAAAACGCGACAAGATGTCTTTTTTATTTCCATTAATTTTCCAGATTCCAAATCTATTATTCTTGGATGACTTTTTAAATTTTTATCAATAGTTTTCTAGCTTTTGAAATTATTCCCGTTAATTTTTCTTCTGTAAAAGGTTTTTGCAGTACAAAATCGACTCCATTCTCTTTAATCTTTTCCGGTTCAAGATTTAGAGCCCACCCTGTTAAAAGTATAACGGGAGTTTTGGGGTTATTTTTTTTAATTCTTTCGGCAACTTCCCATCCACTCATTTCAGGCATTCCCAGATCTGTGATAACTATATCAAAATTTTCCTTTTTAAATATTTCCAGTCCATTCTCTGCTGAGCTGCTCGAGGTAACTTTATGACCCTGAACTGTGAGCACTTCCTCTACAATGTCTAATATATACTCCTCGTCATCAATAACTAGAATTCGACTGCTTTGCACCACAGGTTCTTTATCAGGAACAACATCTATCTTCAGCTTCTTTGCAATGGGAATAGCTTTTGAAATTGCCTTTTCCAATTCTTCTTCTGTAAATGGCTTTTGTAAAACAAAATCGACATGATTCTCTTTAATCTTTTCAGGATCGAGATTGAGCGCCCACCCTGTCAATAATATGATGGGAGTCGATGCATTCACTTCTTTTATTCTTTCCGCAACTTCCCATCCACTTACGTCCGGCATGCCAAGATCAGTAATAACAACATCGAAATTGTCCTTTTTAAATTGATTAATCCCATCCTCTGCAGACGAACACGAGGTTACTTCATGTCCAAGATCAGTGAGTACTTCCTCCACAATTCCTAAAATATATTTCTCATCATCGAGAACAAGTATCCGGCTTGGTTTGGCTTTAATAACCTCCGTAGGTTTGGATATCTCCACGGCTGTTATGTCCGTTTGTAGCAATAAAATAGTGATTACCGTACCTTTTCCAACCTGGCTGTCAACAGTAATTTGTCCTAAATGTCTTTTAATTACACCAAATACTTCACTCATACCAAGTCCCGTTCCCTTAACACCTTTTGTTGAAAAAAACGGATCAAAAATTCTTTCAATTGTTTCCTCTGTCATTCCAATACCCGTGTCTTTAAATTGGATAGTGATTTTACCATCACGAGCTTGCGCAGTGATGGTTAGAACACCACCGTCTGGCATGGCATCCACTGAGTTAAATAAGATATTCATAAATGCTCGTCTCAAATCGGGTGGATCTCCTAAGATATTGAGATTGTCAGCTAACCGGACAATCGGCTCAATCAGTATCCCACTTGCTATGGCTGAATCTCTCCATTTAGGACGAGTTAACGCTATAACTTCTTCAATCAACTTCTTCAAATCAATAGACTCAAACTGTTCATCCTTTCTCAATCGAGTAAAATCCTGCATTCTTCGAACTGTTGCAGCTCCATCCAATGCTGCTGATTCTATAATTTGAAGATTTTTTAAAAATTCCGGATCAGTTGTAAGTTTTTTCATCAAGCGGGCTCTGCCTAATATCCCCGTCAGCACATTATTAAAGTCATGAGCAACACCTGAACTGATTTGTCCTAATGCAGCGAGTTTTTTCTCCTGAGCGCTTTTTTCTTCGTGCTCCCGAGATTTGCTGATATTTTTACCCACAAGTACAAATCCTTCCAGCTCTTCCGTATCTGAAACAATGGGATATGCTCTTTCCTCAAAATATTCGCCAAAACGCTCATCATAAGTTTCGAGGGAAATAATCGAACCGGTCGACATGGTTTCAGGCAGTGGGCAATCCTCACAAGGTTGGGTCTTCCCACGATATTTATCGTAACAGTGGGACCCTATTAAGGGGTTTCCACCACCCAAAATAACATCAGCAGAATGGTTGGACTCCAAAATCTTAAAATCGCTGTCACAGAGTGTGATAAACTCCGTAATATTATCAAGTATGGACTTGAAGTCTCTCGTCGGTAAGATATTTGAAGCAGTTATTTCTTTTTTACTCAAATCCTTTTACCTCGGGATATTTGTAAATATAATACACTAAGTGGGTTTCGGTGCACATATTTTTTAACAAAAATGTTGTGCGTAGAAAAATTCTATATTCCCTTGGTATATATGGGGAAAAGCTGACTGTAAGTTTGATTTACTGTTTCCTAAATTGAGCGATCTCATGCGCACTATTGAAGAACATGCTTCTACTCATTGGGTTTTTACCATTGATAGAGATTTTTTGTCCGATAACGAGGACAATCCCGAAGTTTCGGGACGCAGCTAATGAATAGATGAACTTATCGCCAGGACAGCAAGGTTTTAAAATGAAAATTCTTTTTATTATTAACGATGCACCATATGGAACTGAAAAAGCATACAACGCCCTTCGTATGGCAATGACTTTACAAAAGGAGCATCCAAAAGTTGAACTACTTATTTTTTTACTTGCTGATTCTGTTGGTTGCGCAATCCCGAATCAGAAAACACCTCAAGGCTATTATAATATTGAAAGGATGTTAACATCAGTTATTAAAAAAGGTGCTACTGTAAAAGCCTGTGGTGGTTGTTCCGAAGCAAGGGGGATTTCAGAGTTGCAGCTTATTGAAGGAGTAGAGATAAGTAATATGAAAGAATTTTCTAATTGGGTTGTTGAAGCAGATAAAACATTAACTTTTTAATTTTAATTAAAATGAGGGAGTATTATGATAGAATTTTATAATATCGTATTGTTTTTACACGTAATGAGTTTTGTATTTATGTCCGTACCGCTATTCAATCTTATTGTTGTAAACGAGCGCGTACTGCTAGGAACAAATTTTAATTATTACGCAGACAGATATATGGAAAACATAATAAGACATGGGGCTTCGCGCTGTTTCGTTTTTCAAACTACTGTTTTTGTTACAGGAATACTGCTTTTAATAATCGGTGGATTGGGAATCGAAGAATTGTGGAGCAGCTGGGTGATTATTGCAAAAGTATTGTTATCTACAAAAGTGTTTTGAGCTGCGTTGGTTATTGCATCCCATTTTTGCTGTATTGTTGTGTCTGCTGTAGGAGCCTTACGATCAGTTGTAAGAGTAACCTTCCTCGGACTTGATTTTAACGTTATCTTTAATACACCCATTTTATCAACCTTTAATCCTTAGCGTCCTGATCGCCAAATACTCATTACCGTCACTATTATCATCCCAAAAGAACTCAATGACCCTATCAATATTGTGTCCCAATTCTGTCGGGTAACTGGCCGTATCTACATACCATTGCATAATTCCTGTGGAGGGGGAGGTGATTTCTACATTTCCTGTATCAGTTGCAGATGCCTTAT
>JADFPG010000153.1 GCA_022562455.1 Fidelibacterota bacterium
AAATAGCAGCAGTAGCCAAAGAATTATTGGAATATTGAGCAACCAATCGTGTTTAAGAACATAACTTCGATCCAGAGGGTCTCCTTTGGAGTATATTGATAAAAATGTTTCTCGCAAAGGCGCAAAGGACGCCAAGGATTATTAATTATTGACTATTCTTGTTCAAAGGATCCTGCGGATTTGCAATTTCGTTTTCTGTCATAAATATTCTCTTTGTGTTCTTGGCGTCTTTGCGAGAAAAAATATTGAAATTCCCTGCTTGACAGCTGGCAGGCAAGACGATTAAATAATGAAATTTATACGGATTAGGAGAAAAGGGTGGTTGTAGAAGTAATTATGCCGAGACTTGGAGAATCCATTACGGAGGGCATCATTATTGAGTGGCGAAAAAAAGTAGGGGATACCATTGAGAAAGATGAAATCCTTTTGGAGATAGGGACGGATAAGGTCGATTCGGAAATTCCTTCTGCTGTTGCCGGTGTAATCACAGAGATTCTTGCTCAGCCAAATGATGTTGTTCCTGTAGAAACTGTGATCGCAAAAGTTGAAACGGAGATAGATATAGTCTCTATTGACGCAAAAACGAAAGCTCCTCCATTAAAGGGAGACGGTGAAGTAGAGAGAATATCATCTCAACAGCCAGAGCCCAAATCAGAATTACAAATCCCCACAGAGGACATTCCAATTCTCTCAATTGCTAAACCTGAGGCAAAGCGGAAATTTTACACACCTCTCGTCCGCTCCATAGCCCTCAAGGAAGGAATCACGGAGTCGCAATTGATGACGATAAACGGGACGGGGAAAGATGGAAGGGTGACAAAGAGGGATATTCTTGCTTATCTGGATCAGCTTAGAAAACCGTCGACAGAGGTTTTTATAACTGAAGAACCTTTTCCGGAATTGGTACGGGTGGGAGTTTCAACAGAGCAACCTTTCGTATTGACCGGAAAAAGAACAGAGATGGATCGAATGCGTCAAATCATTGCCACGCATATGCGGAAAAGTCTTGATACTGCTGCTCATGTTCATCTGGTTTCGGAATGTGATATGACTCGAATAGTGAAATATAGGGATATGAAGCAGGAAGAATTTAAGAAACGGGAGGGATATAAATTAACCTATACGCCATTTTTTGTAATAGCTGCAACGAAAACTATTCATGACTTTCCCCTTTTTAACGCCTCTCTCGAGGGGAAGATAATCGTACAAAATAAGAATATAAACATTGGGTTAGCTGTTTCCCTTGATAAAGGACTCATGGTTCCTGTTATTCGTAATTGTGAAGAATTGAATTTTTTGGGTATTTGTCGTAAAGTCAGAGACTTGACTGTTCGTGTGAGATCTGGCAAGTTGTCCCCGGAGGAATTACAAGGCTCTACTTTTACAATCACGAATTATGGAGTATTCGGGAACTTATACGGGACTCCAATTATTAATCAACCTAATGTGGCAATTCTGGGTATTGGAGCAATTACCAAACGACCGGTTGTGCGGGAAACCGAGCATGGAGATGCGATTATTATCCGGTCGATGTGTTATATCACACTCGGATTTGATCATCGTTTAATTGACGGCGCCAGTGGGGGAAAATTTCTCCAGAGACTAGTTCAACACTTGGAAAATATTGATTTTGAAGCCCTATTTTGATGGGATAATGGCATCGATACTTCATACTCAAAAACTTTGTGCAGATTTCGTAAAGTTTCCATATCTTTATTTTAAATCCGGAAGATCTGGTGTATTTAATACTACTTTATCAGAAAAGGATGTTTGAGTGTCAGAATTACAAATAATAGGCACAACGAAACGAAAACCGGATTGGTTGAAAATAAGGATTGAGACAAATGAGAATTATAAAGACCTAAAAAAACTGGTTCGAGAGGGAAACCTTCATACTGTATGTGAAGAGGCATTATGTCCCAACATTTATGATTGCTGGGAGAGAAGATCAGCAACATTAATGATATTGGGTGATACCTGTACACGATCTTGTGGGTTTTGTAATATAAAGACGGGGCGACCTACATGGACCGATCCGGATGAGCCAAGAAGAACAGCCTTGGCAGTCAAACAAATGGGGTTACGTCACTGTGTTATCACATCGGTAAATAGAGATGAACTTCCTGATGGTGGAGCGGGTATTTGGGCTGAAACAATTCGGTGGATACATGATTTTAATCCGGACTGTACCGTAGAAGTTCTTATCCCTGATTTTAGAAATGATGACTTAAATTTAACCACAGTATTTCGAGCGAAACCTGAAATATTAGGGCATAATATGGAAACTGTTTCACGGCTTTACAAAAAGGTGAGACCTCAAGCTAAATATGAGTGGTCACTGGATGTGTTGATAAAATCGAAGATATTTGGTCTTCGAACAAAAACGGCTTTCATGCTTGGATTGGGAGAAAAAAGCGAGGAAATATTTCAACTTTTAAGTGACATTGCTGAGACCGGTTGTGATATTGTGGCAATTGGACAATATTTACAACCTACTCGACAGCACTTGTCGGTGGATAGATATGTCCATCCGGATGAATTTTCGGTTTATAAAAAGGTTGCCATAAAAATGGGATTAAAGAGGGTGGAAGCGGGACCGTTGGTTCGTAGCTCTTATCATGCGGATGAACAAGCTTTAATGAGTAAGGTAGGAAATTATGTCAGATAAAAAGTTAATGGTATATGGGGCAATTTTGGTGTCGGGTTTGGTGCTGGTTTGGCTGGTAAAATTACTGCAACCTTCTGACCATGTTTCACAAACAAATATAAAAAGGACTACTCCTTCCCGAACACAAGTTTTTACCCCTTCAGTGGGTGAAAACCAGGTTGTACTCGGAGAATTAGTGATGGATGTTCCTCTTGGGTGGATAGTCGAACAGCCTTCAACCTCGTTGCGCATCGGTCAATTCAGACTTCCCGGTTCACCGGTTGGAAAGGCAGCGGGGGAATTGGCAGTATTCTCGAATATAGGAGGAAGTGTACAGGCGAATTTAGATCGTTGGTTTAATCAATTTCAGCAGCCTGATGGAACACTATCAAAGAATCGAGCTACTATTGATCAAAAATCAGTCAATGGGATAAGGGTCACACTGGCTGACGTCTCTGGCACATTTATAGGGTCAGGTATGCCCATGTCCCAAAGGGTGAACAATCCGAATTATCGGTTGCTTGCTGCTATAGTACAAACACCTCAAAATACTTATTATTTCAAACTTGTTGGTCCTATAGAAACAATTACCCATTGGTATGAAAGCTTTAATAATTTTGTTGACAGTATTCAGAAACTAAATGGTGTTTAGCTGTTTAAAAATTATGGGATAACAATATGACAAAATTTCTGCCAAATGGAATTGGCTTGATATTTGTATGAACAGGAGAAAAAATTAGAGGGAATATGTCTGAAGAATACAAAGAACAAGAGAAAGAGGAAGAAGAAATCGATACCAACGTTTCCATACCGGAGTCCTATCCGGTTATGCCACTTCGAAACACGGTTTTATTTCCACAACAAGTAATTCCCACCTACATCGGTCGTGAGAGATCGTTACACTTAATTGCAGATCTTCCTCAAGGGAAGAAGATGATTGTTGTGATAGCTCAGGAAGATGGTTCGATGGAAAATCCGGAGCCTGGTGATCTTTATGAATGGGGGACGCTTGCAATTGTTTTAAAGGTATTTGATATGCCAGACAATAGTAAGTCTGCCATCATACAAGGATTAGAAAGAGTAAAGGTGCTTAAATTCATTCAACAAAATCCTTACTTCAGAGCGGTAGTGAAGCGGATAGAAGATCAAGAATCTGATACAATTGAGATAGAAGCCATGTCTGCCAATGTTAAAAAGACATTTCAAGAACTCATCAAAATTGCGCCTTATTTGACTGAAGAACATTCAGGAATTTTAGCAAATGTTCAAAAGCCCGGGCGGCTGGCAGACAGGGTCATATCACTGGTGACTATTCCGACCAAAGAGAAACAGGAAATTCTTGAAGAATTGGATGTTAAAGCTCGCCTTGAAAAATCGACTGTGTTATTAAACCGGGAGATTCAGAGAATCCAATTGGGTGAAAAAATACAGTCTGAAGTTCAGGATGAAATATCAAAAACCCAACGAGAGTATTATCTGCGGGAACAGATGAAAGCAATTAAAAAAGAGTTGGGCGAAGATGAGGACGCTGTTGAAATTACAGAACTGGAAGAAAAAATTAAGGCGGCTGGTATGAGTGAAGAAGCAGAGAAAGTTGCCATGAAAGAATTAGACCGTCTTAAAAAAATTCCGCCTCAGTCACCGGAGCACTCAGTATCCCGAACTTATCTAGAGTGGCTGGTTGAACTTCCATGGAGCAACTCAACGGAAGACCGTGTTGACACCAAGGTGGCTCAAAAAATCTTGGATGAAGATCACTTCGGACTTGATGATGTGAAGGAAAGGATAATAGAATATCTGGCTGTCAGAAAGCTCAAAGAACAGATCGAAGGTAATGGCAAGGTAAAAGGACCTATTCTCTGTTTTGCGGGACCTCCGGGAGTAGGCAAGACATCTTTAGGTCAATCGATAGCAAGAGCTATGAATCGGAAATTTGTGCGTATTTCATTGGGTGGTGTTCGGGATGAAGCGGAGATCAGGGGTCATCGTCGTACCTACATTGGTGCACTGCCCGGAAGGATTATTCAAAGTTTGAAGAAAGCCGGTTCTAATAATCCTGTCTTCATGTTGGATGAAATTGATAAGGTAGGAGCCGATTTTCGAGGTGATCCATCTTCGGCTCTTCTTGAAGTCTTAGACCCAGATCAGAATTTTTCTTTCAGTGATCATTATCTTGAAGTCGCCTTTGACCTCAGCAATGTGATGTTTATCGCTACGGCTAATATAAAAGATCCGATTATTCCTGCTTTACGGGACAGGATGGAG
Source organism: Fidelibacterota bacterium (assembly GCA_022562455.1). GTDB lineage: Bacteria > Fidelibacterota > Marinisomatia > Marinisomatales > SCKK01 > SCKK01. The sequence goes on from JADFPG010000153.1 coordinate 4,913, forward strand.
ATTTTAGATTTTACAGGTTATATTGAAGAAGAAAAAATCCAAATTGCAAGGAAATATTTGATTCCAAAGCAGATGAAAGAAAACGGATTGACAGAAAAAGATATTCAATTCACCATACCGGGAATTAAAGAATTAATCGAGTCGTACACGCGGGAGGCAGGCGTCAGAAATCTGGAACGGGAAGTTGGAAATGTGTGTCGGAAGATTGCCCGGAAAAAAGTAGAAGGTTACAAAAGTCTTGTTAAAGTAAAAAAAGCTACGGTTCAGAAATACCTGGGTGCACAACGGTTCTTCTACGAAGCGGCAGAACGTCTCAATAAGCCCGGTGTGGTAGTTGGACTGGCTTGGACATCTGCTGGCGGTGATATACTTTTCATCGAGTCAACCAAGATGCCTGGGAAAGGCAATCTGGAACTAACGGGTCATTTGGGAGATGTGATGAAGGAGTCTGCAAAGGCAGCCCTATCGTATGTTCGAGCAAACGCAGAGGAACTAGGAGTTGATCCAAATTTTTCTGAAAAGTTTGATATACACATCCATGTACCCGCCGGTGCAATTCCTAAAGATGGTCCGTCAGCCGGCATTGCCATCTTCACAGCTATTTATTCGCTATTGACAGATCGTCCTATCAAAGAAACGTTGGCTATGACGGGTGAAATTACTCTACGTGGTGCAGTTCTTCCTATTGGGGGTTTAAGAGAAAAGGTCACAGCCGCACACCGGGCTGGCTTAAGGGAAGTGATTCTTCCATTTCTTAACAAAAAGGATTTGGAAAAAATTCCAAGCAAAGTTTTGAAAGACATGAAATTTCACTTTGTAAAAGAAGTCTCAGAAGTTGTGGGTTGCGCTTTTCCAAAGAACTCCAATTCTAAAGCAAAGAAAAAATAATTTTAGCGCTTATCCGTAATTAGGTGGATATGGTGTAATTGATTCACCTGTGGGTATCTTAATGGTGTTTTTCTTGGTGACCAGCGCTTTCAGTTTTTATCCGCTCTACTAGCCATTCAAATTGAGCACAGTGAAAGAAGATACAGCGGAGTAACGCAACACTAGTTATATTTCTATTTGAATAGATTAGAATTGGACGCTTAGCTTCCCGATATGATCGGGAGTTCAGAGCATCGCTCCGTCAGCCGACGGACGGAGGTTACGAGTTCTCCATAGGATTCTCAGGAGATTTTTAACAGAAGTATTTTGGACGCTTAGCTCAGCTGGTTCAGAGCATCGCTCCGTCAGCCGACGGACGGAGGTTACGAGTTCTCCATAGGATTCTCAGGAGATTTTTAACAGAAGTATTTTGGACGCTTAGCTTCCGCCTACGTTCGGGAATTTAGGAACTACGGCGGACAGGCAGCTGGTTCAGAGCATCGCTCCGTCAGCCGACGGACGGAGGTTACGAGTTCTCCATAGGATTCTCAGGAGATTTTTAATAGAAGTATTTTTGGACGCTTAGCTTCCGCCTACGTTCGGGAATTTAGGAA
>JADFPG010000039.1 GCA_022562455.1 Fidelibacterota bacterium
CACTACGAAAATAATGCGGAAACACTTTTGCACCTTGTCCTATGAAAGCTTTTGCAACACCGGCACCTATCCCATATGGGTTATTAGCACCTGTGATAATAACTACTTTGTCTTCAAGTTGGGTATCAATCATGATTGTATCCTCTGATAATTTCCAATCACTTGATGTTATGCCCCGACAAGTGCTACGATGGCGCGTACCTCACGTTTTTTGGGCTACTATGCCAGATTGAAAACCGACTGCTTCACTAACTCCTATATGTTTCAATTAGATCAATGGTTAAGCTTGCGGACCAAGAAAAATGGTTGGTACCACACCCCTTGCCTGTAAATGGATCAAAGTATTCATAGAAGCCGTTTTCTAAGACGAGTTCCAATGTTTTGGTCGCTAATTCTTTGGCTTCGTTATGGTAACCATAATTCTCCAATCCTTTGATCATTAACCAATTCATATTGATCCAGACCGGACCACGCCAATAATTGACAGGATTAAACTCCGGTTCGCTCATAGACACACTACAAAGAGGATATCCATTTTCAGGCCAATATTCTGTAGGGGAGGTTAATACGCGTATTATCGATTTAGCCTGTTTTAAGGATGGAAGCCCAGCGAACAAAGATACAAAATTTGATATTGTATTTTTAACAATTCTTCTTTCATTTTTCAAATCATAATCATAGTACATTTCACGATCTTCATCCCATAATTTAGTGTTAATGGCATTTTTTGTTTTCAACCTCCACTTCTTGATTTCCAGTACATTCTCTCCTAAAATGTGACCGATTTGCTCTAAAGAATGTAGTGAAGTATACATTAGAGAATTAAAGAGAACAGGTTGTATGACGAAGGGATTTTTTACTCGAATAACATCCTGATTGTATCTGGCTTTTTGGAATAGTTCCACAAGATAAGTATATCTATCATACTCTTGATCGGTTGGTCTCTGATCGGTTGGCAAGAGGCTTGTGTCAACTCTCTCATACTTCGGAATCCATTCCATCTTAATGCTTTCCATAACTTCATCCCAACGAGGAGAGTTATCTAACCCACTTTCCCACGGATGTATAATATAGGTCAATCCTTCTCCTGTCGGATCACGTTGGTTAAAGAAAAATCGGTGATATTTCTTTAAGTTCGGGAAAACGGAACCTAAAAATTCAACAGCTTTTTCCTTATCTTTTGAATTTTGGAAAATTTGATAGGCTGCATATGATAATATAGGAGGCTGAGTAATTCCTGAGGTTTGAATATCTTTAGGAGACTCGGGACTTGTTGAACAATTCCAATAAGCAGGACCCGGATGGTAATTGACGTAGTGAGTATCAAAAATAATATGAGGTACCATCCCATCGCTCCACTGACCACGTAGGAGAGAAAGAATCTCCGCTTGCGCTCTTTTTTCATCAACATGTGATAATCCAATTGCAATGAAGGCTGAATCCCAGTTCCATTGGTGAGGATATAGGTGTGGAGCTGGTTTAGTCGCACTGCCGAGGTCATTATCTCTTAAGATCTTTATAGCCCTATCTCTCAAAGATTCCAATTCACTTTGGCTTAACATTGTGTTACACCTCTTTTCCGGCAATGAAAGAGAAGCCTAATCTGATGACCCAAAAACATGCTATAAGCTGATGTTGTAACTTTACATGCTGAGATTAAGCCAAACACTACAGCGAGAATTGTATAGATCAACCCCCTCATATTTATCTCCAAAGTACGCGTTCTTTTGGAAATATAGGACGTGATATTATTTTGTAAGTTTATCCCAACCATCTCCCGCCTTAGCCTTCGTCAAAATTCTCCCACAGGACTCAGAGTCCTGCGGGAGGGTATCGGAGGAGCACTCCCAACTGCATCATCTGGGATTATGTGAAAAACAAACGATCTTCTGTCTTACTACTAAAAAAACAGGCTTTTGAAAGATCGAATGAAACCCTAACCCGATCACCCAATTGAATGGATTCCAGGGCGGGAATCCGCGCTATCAGGATTTGTTGACCAGCTTGTAAATGCAGAAAAGTTTCATTTCCTAACGGTTCGTTGATGACTACCGGTAATTCCAAACCGTCTTCAGTCAGGTGTATATTTTCAGGGCGAATCCCAAAAATCACATTCTCCCCTTCAAGCTTATGAATGTTTTTTGCTTCGGAAAGATTAATGGACACCTTTTCAGCTAAAAGGCTGCCATTTTCGATTTTTCCTTCCAAGAAATTCATAGGTGGAGACCCAATAAAACTGGCTACAAACCTGTTAGCCGGATTTTGATAGACTTCAAGTGGAGTACCAACTTGCTGGATCACGCCATCGTTCAAAATTACAATCCGGTCTCCTATCGTCATGGCTTCTACCTGGTCATGTGTCACATAGATCATCGTTGTACCCAACTGTCGGTGGAGTTTCTTGATCTCTGCCCGCATATGCACGCGCAATTTTGCATCCAGATTAGAAAGGGGTTCATCAAAGAGAAAGACCTTTGGATCGCGAACAATCGCTCTGCCAAGAGCTACTCGCTGACTTTGGCCTCCTGAGAGCTGCTTAGGTTTACGGTCTAATAAATCTTTTATTTCAAGAATGTCGGCGGCCTTGTGAACACGCTTCACGATTTCAGACTTTGGGACTTTTCTGAGTTTTAATCCAAAAGCCAAATTATCAAAAACACTCATATGGGGGTAGAGCGCATAATTCTGGAACACCATGGCTATGTTTCGGTCCTTTGGAGGAACAGGGTTAACCAAAGTGTCGGAGATCCATATTTCACCTGTGGTAGGAATTTCTAATCCTGCAATCATCCTTAATAGTGTAGATTTTCCACACCCTGATGGTCCTACCAAGACCATAAATTCACCGTCGTTAATTTCCAGATCAAATTTATTTATTACGAGGTGTATATTGTCAAAAGATTTATTGATATTTTTTAATGTTATCGTTGCCATGATTACCTTTCCATTCCAGTTTAAAAAGCTCCACGTTCTTGAATTGCCAATAAACATTCAATAGTTGATTCAGCCCCGGAATTGGTGTTAATTGAGCTATATCCATTAATACCATCAAAACAACGACCTTTGTCCGGAATATACATCGGTGTATTTGCAATATTATTTCCCTTAAACCACAGGAATACCTCTTCTGATCGCTGGAAGTAAATAGTTTCTCCAGTGATTTCAGCCAACAACCGCAACCCACGGTAAATTGAATTAAATCCGTAGGCAATTTGAGGCATATCTACAACAGAATATTCCTGGCTGTAACTTACAGTTATCTCTCTGGGATAATCATTCTTGATTAAGAATGGGACAAAAGAATCTGCCCAAATCTTGGTACTCGAAAGCACCGTACTATCACCGGTAATTTTATACGCTTCCAGTAATCCATACATATGATTATTTCCCCAGTTATGCCAGATATTCTTCCAACAAAAATACATGCCATTCAGATCGTGCTCGGGTTCTTGATACTGATATTCGATCAGCCCCACCGAAATCTTTTCGATAGTGTCTAGATAATCAAAGTCACCCGTGTTATGCAGTTTTGTAAGAGCAATCAACAACTCACTGTTTATATCGGGGGCATTTTTCACTAGCCAGGCAGGCTTCATACCCAATTCAGTTAATTCCCTTGAGGGGTAACGCCGGACAGCCTTTTGAATATGTCTATCAGCTGCTGCGATTCTCTCTTTCACTTTTTCTAATAATTGAACATTTTCAGGACCATAAGAAAAAATATTATAAGCAGCAGCCAGCCCTCGCAATCCACGGATAGCCCACCATCCAAACTCAGCAATACTGTTTTTGTGGGTTGTATTAATGCTACCATCGGCAAACATGAAATTGTGCCACAAACCGTCTTCCCTGCTCATATAGAGGAGAAAATGAGTCATTCCTCTTGCAATAGAAGTAAGATCGCTGTTGCCATAGGTAAGAATCTCTGTTTCCAAAACCTCCATGAAGCGTCCGACATCATCCACGCAAGTGATTCCTTCTCCCACCGCAGGCACCGGCTCATAACTTGGTGCATCTGCGTAAATCCGGATAAATGTGAGGGTCTCACCATCGATTTTCATACTATCGACTAATGACAGTGCATGTAATAAATTTACAGGGGACGTAATTGGGTTGTTTTCAATATCTTTTTCAGGCGCTGTACACCATGCCAAGGAAATAATAATTGAAAAAGAAACAATCGATTTCACTTATACAATCCAGCTATCATTCTCAAATACTACATCTTTCAAGTCGATATAGGCTACACCGATAACCGTATCAGCTCCTCCATACGGACAATATATCCGATCATCTTTCAGGACTGTGGCGCAAGAAAATATCACATTGGGGATATACCCATTGATTTCCCACTCTAATTCAGGCTCGATAATCGGTTCGGCCTGTAGTGCCAGTACTCTACCCGGATCCTCATAATCCAATAAGAGAGCACCCAAACGGTAATGATGTAAATCATCTACTCCATGGAAAATTAAGAACCAACCTTCTTTTATTCTTATAGGAGGTCCGGCAATCCCAATTCGCGATTGTGCCCAGGTACCAGGCAATGGAGACATCACTTTTTGATGATCAGTCCAGGTTTTCATGTCCTCAGAATAGCAAATCCAAATATCAGGAAAGCGTCGGTGGAACATACAGTATCTTCCGCCGATTTTTTCAGGAAATAAAGCTGCATCTTTGTTTGGCTCATCCAAGAGTACGCCTTTTCTTGCCCAATGAACAAGGTCCGTAGAAGTTGCCATACAAATTCGGTAATCATTTTCGGAACGACCGCCAAATCCAGTGTAAGTCATATAAAATGTATCCTTAATCTTTACGATACGAGGATCTTCAGGGCCCCGCAGCTCTTGCGGAACGTCGTTGGTTAATATCGGTTTATCATATCGATGCCAGTGTAGTAGATCACTGCTGACTGCATATCCCAAGGAATTGATATATTCCCCATATTTCTCACTACCGCCAATATCGGTAGCGCGGTATATCATGTGGTACAGCCCGTTATGATAAACTGCTCCTGCATTAAATACGGCAGACCTTTCCCAAGGGTGGTTTTCAATCGGTTTCAGTATGGGTTCTTTTGTAAGGCGAGTAAGCTTCATTTGTTATCCTTTTGTTATTTGATCAGTATGCATTTTCTAACTTTGGTGAAACCAGATGCCTGTCCATAGGATTCTGCGGAAATTTGATAAAAATACACTCCGGAACTTACCTTTGATGCATCCCATATAACCGTGTATTCTCCGGGGTTCATATCTCTATCAACAAGCACCTCCATTATTTGTCCTAAAACATTAAAAACCGTTATTGTTACATGTGTTTGTACAGGAATCTGATATTGAATTTTTGTAATTGGATTAAATGGGTTTGGATAATTGGGAGATAAGGAATATTCCACTGGAAAGTTTTTGTCTAAAAAAGTATTTAACGATTCGAGGTATAAATCTTGAATTTCATCTTCTGTTAAAACACGTCCATAAATACGAATGTCATCAATGATACCCTTATAATTGAAATCTGTTATTCCCGGTTTAGATTGACCAATGGTTAAATCTAAACCTGTTTGGTTAATAAGCCCCGATAGAGAAGCGGAGACATCGAAAACACCATTAATATAAAGCTTTATATTACTGCCATCATACAGACCAGACATAAAATAAAAATTACTGGTGTCTAATTCCGTATTGGAATCCAAATCCCCAATGCTATCCGTCGTGTTGATCGTCCACCTGATTTTTCTGTTGCCCGTGAAAGTAAATTTCCAGCGTTCTTCCCAAGAACCGTGAGAAATTGGATACGTTTCGGTTCCCTGGGTAGGTATTTCACCGGGTTTTATCCAAAAATTCACAGTAATAGAATCTTGAAAATTCAAGGCAGGGTTATTTGGAACTTGAATCCGGTCAAAAACACCATCAAAATAGTAAGCGCTATTTTCATTTCCAAAGCGATCGTTCGTGAGTGTTGCTCCGAAAACTCCCCCGTCATAGCCGTTATCACTTTCATCGTTAGCATTTCCGCTGAAAGGATAATATGCAACCAGATCGGTAATCGAACTCTGGACGGTATCAATAACCACGATAACTAAGCTGCTTCTGGTTTCTTTTCCGTAGCTATCTTGCACTGTACAGGATACATAATAATCTCCCATTTGCAACGGCGCCATCCATGTGGCCGTTGAATCATCCCCACTAATACTACCGCCTACGGAAGACCAGATATAACTTATATCGTCTCCATCAGGATCATAAGCTTCACACGTCAACATAGAGGAAGTACCCAGATGCACTTCTGAAGGATCAGCCGTTAAACTTGAAATAACCGGGGCATGGTTTGATGTATCCGGTGTATCGGAATAATGATAGTCCACAATGACATTATTAACCAGCATTTTATACCCATCGTAAGAAACGGAACCATTCGCCGGGGTCACAACTAAAACGATGGCTGAGTCAGGTGGAATTATGAAAGAAGTCACATTACTGACTCCTTGAATTATAAAAGTATTAGCAACTGCATCGTACAAATCTTGCGATTCGGCACCTACGTCAATTTCAACATTTTGATCGCTGTCATAGGGATTATAGTAAAGATAGGTTGGAAAGGCATCATCATGGAAATAATCGGTTTTCAAAAGATCAAGTTTAAGAATAGCCTTAATATTTGTTGTGTCAACCAAAGATCCTAAAATGCCCACGTGAGAAGCGCCATACAATGCAAAATTTGTTGGCGCCCAGCCGCTAATGAAAGCATCACCGGTAGCCAGTGGACTGATGCCCCCCTGCCCCTGATGACGAATACCTTCATAACTGATGCAAAAAGTGGAATCATAGGACAGTGCCCAAGCTTCGCCATCCTGATTTTCAACAGGCAGACCATTGGCATAGAAGTACCGTGCGGCATTTACCAAATTCAGCATCCATTTACCAATGGCACGGGCATAATGATTATCATAACGTACAAGCGGTACTAATGCTCCAGCAGATTCGAAAGTGTTCATGGTGAAGGCATACCCATCGGAATCGGTGATACTGCCGGCTAATCCACCGCAATCGTAATCATTCCAGTTCCCAGTTACAATTCCCCATCCGGGACGAGCACTGCTTGGCCCGAAGCACCAATTGATAAATTTATGCACGTCATAATTAGTGCCGAGTTCGGCATTCATTCTTGCTGCTATGTAAGCACCATAAGTAAGGAGAATTTCATAATAAGGATTATCGCTGGTATTTTGTAAATACTCCATTCCCCATTCAGCAGCTGTCAGAAATCTGGGATCGCCGGTTTGTACCCAGGCCATATATTCAAGCCAGGCAACTCCTGCGGCGGCATCTGGCTCACGATGCCCAGAGTAAACCGGACTCATGAACTGAAAATTGAAATAGGTATAATTAAAATCAGGGATCGTCGTTTCGCTGCCACCCATAGACTCACTTGCTTCATGCCATCGCGTGGCAACGGAAATAAAGTCGTTTGGAAAGTCGTCTGACTCAGGATACAAGTCGAAAAGCTGGTAAAACAGGATGTTGGGCAGAAGGTCATACCAAAATGATGCTCCCCATCCACCACCGGGATTGTTGAAATATACCCCGGCAGTATTTTCGGCAAAATATTTCCGGCACATCCGGACCCAGTTGGAGCCATTCTGATTACTCTTATCCAGTCCAACCAGTGAAGCACTAACAATTGCCGCCATAGTATTTATAGCTTCTCCACCAGCGTATACCCCCCCTACGTAGGCTGGCAGACTGAAGGTGGGTTGACCGTTAACGGTAAAAACCGAATCCCATTTAATTAGCGGCAAATAATCACCCGTCCTGGTAAAATCAAATACAAACTCGTCGTAATCTATTGCAACCTGTTTCCAGTCTCTTATTTCAAATCGCAGAGGCAGATTAGGCATTGACGCAACACTGTCAATCATATACTGTTCATCCGGCTGCGAAAAAACAATATTAATCAGCATTAATATACTGGCCAATGGACTATAAATTCTCACGATTCTATCCCTTTAATCCTGAGGTTGCCATGCTTTCGATAAAATATCTCTGGAAAAATGCATATATTAAAATAATTGGGATTGCGAGCAATGTAGCGGCAGCCAATTGAGCGCCCAGCTGGCCTTCAGCCTGCCCACCTACCTTAAAGATTGTTACCAATTGTGGCATGGTCATCAATTTTTGAACTCTTATAACAATTAAAGGCCAAAGTACATCATTCCAGCTTCCCATAAATGAAAGGATACCCACGGTGATGATAACAGGTTTCGATAGGGGCCAGATAATCCTGAATAGTATTTGAAAATCGTTACATCCATCAATCTTTGCAGCATCAACCAGGGCTTGCGGTATATCCCTGAAAAATTGTCGGAAGAGTAGAATCCCAAAAGTACTAATCATACCCGGTACAATAAGCGAGAGATAGGTATCAACCCAACCGAATTTCACCATTAATATATACATGGGTATCAGTGTTATCTGAAAGGGGATTACCATGGTAAATAAAATAACCCCAAAAATAAAATCCCGACCGAAAAATCTTAATCGTGATAAGGCATATCCTACAATTGACCCGAAAATAATGACAAAAAAAGTAACTGAACTAGAAACAAACAAGCTGTTTAGAAGAGCCCTCCCAATTGGAATTTTACTGATTACATCCTTGTAGCTTCTTAACGAAAAGTTTGAAGACCAAAGACCTATTTCGCCTATTTCAATCTCCGGTTTTAATGTTGCTGAAATCATCCACAAAAAAGGGTAAGCAAACATAACCCCACCAAGGATAAGGAAGATATATAACAAAGTCTTTTTCACCTGAAAATACTTTCAGAAAGACCCAAGTCCCCAGTCTGCCGACAGGCAGGCAAACCCTCCCGCAGGGACACCTGTGGAGGAGCAAATTCCAAATTGGAGCTTATCTTTCCCGCCTGCCTCCTCACTGCGTGAGTGAGGGCGGGCAGGTGACTTTTGATTGATATGACTTGGCTCTTGGACATTGGTTCTTGTGTCCATAGGAATTTTCATCCTTCCCCGCCTGCCTAAAGTCATTCGGGCAGGTTTGTGGCGAATCCGCCATGAGAGTTTCATTAAAAAAAACTTTCCGGATTACTGAGCTGTATATTTGTGATTTCTACCATAAGCTATCCTCTTACTTTTGTTCAATAAATTTTTTCTGGAGAAGTATGACAATCAGAATGATGAACGCAAAAAAGAATCCCAAAGTAGCGGAATAGCCCATATGTCCAAAGAAAAACGCCTGATTGTAAATATATAACATAGCCGAGAGAGTGCTATTCATCGGTCCTCCCCCTGTCATGACAAATGGCTCGATAAAAAGAGAAAATCCTCCTATCGTAGAAAGGATTATCACGAGCAACATAGTGTTGTTGAGAGATGGTAGAGTTATGAAATAAAATTTTTGATATGGTTTAGCGCCATCGATATCCGCAGCCTCGTAGAGATAGCCGGGAATTCCCTGTAATCCCACCAGAAAAAGAACAACATAAAGCCCGACATTCTTCCATGTTGCCATTATTGCTATAGAAGTCATAGCATATTTAGGGTCGTTTATCCAGGGGATTTTCGAAAATCCCATTTTTACCAAAAGTAAGTTCAAAAGACCCGTTTCATACGCATATAGTTGCTGCCATAAAATGGTTATAACAACTCCGGATACAATGACCGGTAAAAAGTATATTGCGCGGAAGAATCCTCTGAACTTGATTTTTTCATTTAATACTAAAGCAAGCATCAAAGCAATAACAATCTGTAACGGAATGTGAACAACAAGAAAAATAAGTGTGTTTTTAATCGACTGGAAAAACTGTATGTCTGAAAAAAGTCTCACAAAGTTTCTTAATCCGATCCATTCCATAGGGGTAACAATGTTCCATTTATGAAATATCAGGATAAATGAGAAAAAAAGTGGGAAGCCTACAAATAAAAGGAAATATAAGATATAGGGTAGGCTCATTACATAGCCTGTTTTGTCACTATCCCTGAATTTCGTAATAATTTCCATTATCTTGAACGATTCCAATCGATAATTACTTTTGCCCTCTTTGCTGCTTTTCTTACAGCTTCTTCGGCGCTCCTTTTTCCATAAATTGCACAAACTTCATATTCCTGAGAAATTCCGTCAAAAATCTCCTTCAGATCGGATACACCGTCTACACCCCTGGTTAAGGGCGCTTGCTGCGCAAATTTTACTATTTTCGGATGAGACGTGAAGTATTCAGTATATAGAGAATCGGTGCTTAAATTTTTCCTTATCGGGATTTGGCTACAAATCTCCAGCAACCTTAAGTCGCTTTCCGGACTAACCAGAAATTTGGCAAATGCCCATGCTTCCTTTGGATATTTTGTGGTGCTGAAAATTGCTATATTTTTATGATCACCATAGGTGTATACGGGACCAGAATAATCATCGGGCACAGGTATAGGAAAAATATCGTACTCAAAATCGGACGATTTAAACTTTTCAACGTACGCAATATTCCAGGGACCAGTAATATTTGTAGCCAATCTTTCAGCGATAAAATTATCACCTTGAAATTCGGTTATTGGAAAATACCCGTTTGCGTAAATATCTTGAAATAATTTAAAAACCTTTACTGAGGCTTCATTGTCAAAGATTATTTCCGAATCCTTAAAAAGTGTTTTTCCACCTGAGGCAGCTATATAGAACGTGTAATAATCAAAAAGACGCTGCCACCAGATTGGCTTTAAACTTCTGTATCCAAACCACTGGTCGATCATTCCGTCACCATCAATATCCTTTGTAATCTTCTTAGCTGCTTCCAAAAACTCAGAATAAGTTTTGGGAGTTTGATCCACCCCTGCTTCTCTAAACATTTTGACATTATACATTATCATGAGAGGATTGGTTTTCCAGGGAATCTGATAAAAATGACCATCCGGGGATCGAAATGATTCAAGTAAATCTTTGGGTACTCTTTCTGTAATGTAATCAACAAAGTCTGGAAACTGATCCAGCCTTACAAGGCCACCAGAAAGGACAAAATCATCCATTGCTCCGGGCCACATATTGGAACAGATATCAGGGGTAGTTTTACCGGCAATGGCAGCTAAGAGTACTTCTTCCGATGATTGACTGGCAGGAATAGGCTGTAATTCAATTTTAACATCATCATGCGTAGAATTCCATTTCCCCACTAACTCCTTTGCCAGCTTTATCTCTTGGGGATTGGAAGCACACCAGTAGGTTAATTTTATTACTTTTTCATTATCAGCATAAATTTTTTCTTTTGAACCATTACAAGCAAAGATCCAGAAGACAATGAAAAAACTAACTACTGAAATATATCTCATTTATGCACGACTAATTTTTTAGTCTGGGAGAAGTCATTCATTTTTAATTGATGAATATAGACTCCGGAGGCTATAGATTTGCCAACATTATTTTTTAGAATCCCAATAAGGGAAAATAAATATTTGAGTGCTGTCTATAATCATTTTAATAAAACCATTTTTTGAAACTTCAAATTATCACCCACTTTCAACTGACAAATATAGATACCCGAAGCAACCGTTTTCCCGTTATTGTTTCTTGAATTCCAAAGTATTTGATGGTTACCTACAGCCACCTTCTGATCAAACAGGTTCCGAACCTCCCGACCCATGATATCATAAATCTTTAAGCTAACATGATTTTCCTGCGGTAGTTGATAACGAATTGTTGTAATTGGGTTGAAGGGATTGGGATAGTTTTGATATAGTTGAACCTTATCCGGCAGTATGTCTTTATTATCCAATTCGAGAAATTGAGAGGGAATGTTCCCTGCATTTACTAACAGATCATCCAGATCTTCACCAAAGACAATAGCCATGGAAAAGTAGGTGGTTTCGCCACTGTGTAAGGGGAAAGCTTCGGAAATAATAAAACCGGCTAAGTTATTGGGACATATATCATAATCAATTATACCGCTGGTGAAAACCTGCCAGTTTTCCTCGTCATTGGTAAGTTCATAATCATAAGTTGCAAAAAACCTCACCGTGTTAACCGTTAGATCATCGGATTCATCGGGGTCCGTTTTATCAAAATTTGGTTCGCCAATGGTTGGAATTCCATCACTCTCACCTGAATCACCGGTTCCCATTACTCCATCCATACCTACATCATCAGTCATTGGATTCCAATCACCATCGTCATCAATACCATTATCCCTGGACTCATCTACTAACCCATCTCCATCATTGTCAATGCCATCATAAGGATTCCCGGGCATTTCTAAAAATTTAAATCCCATATAACCTACCGGATACCAATTGCCGGGAGTACCATAGCCATCAGTATCATAAAAATAAACCATCTTTTCTTCAGGAAGGTATGTTCCACAATCATCACCCGCATCTTCAATTCCACCAATACCGGGATCGATGTAGAATCCAAGCACGACTTTCTGATAATCGAAATCCGAGATGTTCTTAATGGTATAGTGCCAAATGAGAATATCTTCATATTGAGGATCAGCCCAGGCGTAACCACGGACGTCTACAACAAGCCCAAGTCCCCCACGGGATGTATCTTCACTTGTCGGATAAAAGTCCCATTCCTGGTCTTGGTAGTCATCAATAACAAAGTATGTTTCCTGATCGGCGGTGGTTATTCCTCGTCCATAGAATCCATCCCAATAGCCATCCCATTCCGGTGGTCGGTTGGGCCAGTGGGTGGGCCAACTCTGCGGTTGATTACTCAAGGCTGGAGTATTAGACAATGGGTTAAAATAGCCGGGTAGGGGTTCAAAACCCCAAGGTGGGCCAGCATCGAAAAAATCGGGGATTTGGGTCTCCATAGGATGAATGATATTGCCGGAAATATCCTCCGTTTCTGCCTGGATGATGAAAGCAACTCCATCGCAATAATGTTTACCTAAGGAAGGCCAATTGAGAGATGGTTCATTCGGGTAATCGGTGATTTGACCATGGTTTTTAAACAGTGTACTGACCAAACCGGCATCTAATAATCCAATTCTCCGAAAGTCTCTATAACCATAAAATCCCACACCCTCAGCTTTTAAATTAATGGTAATAAAATCGGTACTAACGGCATCCGTCAGAGAAATTGTTAATTCACTGGAATAGGGACCGATGACATTAGGCTCAAAAATAACAGTAATCTCCTGTATGGTATAAGCAGGTACTTCAAATGGTAATGATAAATTAGAATTGAAAGAACCGGGATTAGAAAAAGTAAAACTTGAAATAGTGAGGGGTTGACTTCGCAAATTATAAATCTTAAAGGGATAGGTATTATTGGTTTGCAGTGCCACCTTACCCATCTTTAATTCCATAAACTCAACGGAAAATCCGGTTCCTCCATACGCACCCATATTGTTGCGGCTACCATCAAAATCATTAAAAAAAGCCATTGGATGTCCCGTATTTACAACGGGAGAGGAAGATAATAGATGGAAGTCACCATTATCGGCATCAACAAATTGCGGCGGTTGATCGATATTTCCTTCACCAGTCCAACCACTCTGAATATCACTAAAAAGTATATCAATTGGCCTGACAAATCCACCCAAGAAAATATCATTTTCCCAGATGATTGAGTTCAAGATAATATTATTGTTACTCCAAATAGATAATATACCAGATCCCTCTAAAGCCTGGTTATTATAAATAACGCTGTTGATTAATTTAAGCGGCGAATATTCCATATATATTCCGCCGCCCATTCTTGATGTTTCATTCTGGTGAATAATAGAATTCATAATTAATGGCGCCGAATTAATACTGGCTATTCCACCACCACCGGCAAGAAAAAAATCGGTATTCAACTCTATCGTAGCATTATTATTTCTGATTTTACAGCGGAGTATTGTCGGATTAGAATTTTCCATACAGATAATTCCGCCATTTCCATTTTCAATGGTAAAACCAATGAGCATCGCATTGTAACTTTCCCCGTTTTCAAAGGTGACAACTCTTTGAGTACTGTCTCCCTGAATAATTGTGCTGTCCATTCCCAGTTCGCTCATCACTATAATGTCTTTGCCTAAAAAGTTAATGGATTCTTGATAGGTTCTCGGCGCTACTAAAACGGTGTCACCATCATTTGCTAGATTTATACCACCCTGGATAGAATCCACATCGGTTGGGACATGAATTGTTGTAGCAAAAGAAAACGATATTATTGTAATAAAAATTACTACCTGGATTTTAATCAGGTTTAAGCTCATTTTTGCAGAACCAATTTTTTAGTCTGGGAGAAGTCGTTCATTTTTAATTGACAAATCTAGACTCCGGAGGCTATAGATTTGCCAACATTATTTTTTAGAATCCCAATAAGGAAAAATAAATATTTGAAGGAATTGGTGAAAAATTTTAGGAGTATTTTAACTATTAGCTGTAACACCAATATTATCAACTAAAGCCAATTTAATAGTAATGTACTCGAAAAAGTAAAGAGAACAAAAAATTAAAATTGTAAAAACAGTGTAAATCTTTGCACACTTTCTAAACGACCAAAATCAGAATAAGCATAATCAATTTTTATGAAAGACTGTCCAAATAATCTATATTTCAGTCCACCACCAATAGTTAACCCCTCCTCTGAATCTCCCTGTCCAATAGCCTTGGCTCCACCCCGTAAAAAGAGAATATCAAATACGGACCATTCAAACCCCATATTTATACTTTCTGTGTTATTTATTGGATGAAAAGCATCCATTGCCATGGTAAGTCGACTAGCTTCCGTATCAATAATATTGAATGAAATACCGAATTGCATATTGAGTGGTAGCGGCCAAGAGTCTGTGATAAGTTTCCCCATAATTCTATCATTGTTCCCATCAATGAGTGGCGCTATATCATGATAGATTATCAAATCGCTTCCATCCAATTTCATTGAAGGACCAAAATTAGTAATTGCAGCGCCTATTGTAAGACTTCCTATGCCGGTGTTATATAATGTTCCAATATCAAAAGCAAAACTTGTGGCTTTTTCATGCCAAATTCTTTCACTGATATATTTGGCATTAAATCCAATTGAAAATCTGTCAGTAAGATTCTTGGCATACGAAAGTCCGAATGATAAATCTGAGGCATTAAAATATTCCCCGGTTCCATCAGGATATTCAACCGTTCGAACTTTCATTCTTGGAATATTAACTGACGTTAGAAAAGCGCCTAAACTGCCGAGGTGTCCCATAGGCACAACAACCCCAAAATGGTTAAAACTAATATCCACCAACCAATCGATTTGCTCAAAAATTACTTCCCCACGCGATAATCTGGCTATTCCGGCAGGATTCCAATATAAGGCTGAAACATCATTCGCCACCGCGACAAAAGCCCCACCCATTCCAATGGCTCTTGAGCCTACTTCTACTTCAAGGAAAGAGGCTGCAGTCGTGCCAACATTTTTTAATCTATTATTTTGTGAATAGATGAAACTGCTTATGGCAAGAAAAAGAATTATTATTCTATTTAATTTCTTTACGACGTTACGCATAAATATCTCTATTATTATTCTATCAACGTACTAACAAAATCTATTTTTCTCGGTAAACCTTCATCGGAAGTTATTACTGCATACAAAGCTGAAGTATCAACTTCTATGTGTGATTTATTTCTTAAATCCTGCAAAAATTCAGACAGCATATTATCGTAATATTTTTCCAATTCCGTAGTATCAGGCAGGGATCCAACCAGGTCGGAAAACAAATCTCTCTTAACCTTATTTGAAAATAATTTATCTTCCCAATGTTGAACTTCATCTATAACGGCAGTATTGTTCTCAAGTCCCTCTTTAATTCCTTGTTCAGATAGAACATAATCTCTAACGAGGATTGCAATCGCATTTTTCAATCCTGATTTGACACTCATTTTACTGTTGTAACGAATATCAATAGGTTTTAATTCATAGTTAAATAAAAAATCTTCTATTGTCCAGTCTCCCGCGTGAAACAAAGCGATAGGTTCATACAATATATTTGCATTATCTGATATCCCGGTAATCTCCCTAATAGTTGGTGATTGTATCATAATTTCTGATTGTTTCCGCAGGTTCCAAAAAAGATCTGTCAATTTATCCAAAGAATTGGCTTTAATGATCAGGTTTTGAGGTTTCATTATTTTTTTCATATAATTAAATGCAATATCATGCTCTTTCCGCCGACGAATCACTTTTTGTAGAGACAATCGTTTAGAATAAAAATCGTTCTCAGTCAAAAAAATGTCATATTCTTTGTCCACAATTTGAAAAATGTGGTATCGTTTCCCATCAAAATATGGCTCTGATAACTGATTTACTTGTAATTGAAAGAGTATTTCTTCAATGTTTTTATTGAGATCATTCCAATGAATTATATCTACTAACCCAAATGTTTTATACCGGATGGTTTTTACCCCTGTGAATATGGGAATATGGGAAATGTCCACTACATCACTTGATATATTTTTTACTTCATTAATATCTTCAAAAACATAATTTTTTACATAGAGGGTTGTTTTTAATTTT
Source organism: Fidelibacterota bacterium (assembly GCA_022562455.1). Classification (GTDB taxonomy): domain Bacteria; phylum Fidelibacterota; class Marinisomatia; order Marinisomatales; family SCKK01; genus SCKK01. The sequence goes on from JADFPG010000039.1 coordinate 16,483, forward strand.
TTATATGCAAGTCGCATTTCTTCTTCAGATATTATTACGGGGTCTCGTACGTGTTTCAGGTAAAGTTCACGTACAATTGCAGCCCTCCTATAAAAATCCGTGATGCGGTCGATTGCAGTATCATTATCATACCCTCTCGAACGACCTTCCTCTGCCAAAAGAATTTTATCTATTATTTTATTTATAGTCTTATTAAAGGCAGTCCTTTTCCCCAATTGCGTTGTACTTCTCGGGGCAAATTCATAGGCAAAAGTAAATTCCTTTTGGGATATTTTCCTGTTTCCCACCGTTGCTACTACATCAGGCATATCATTATTTAAAGCTTCACAGGACAATGTCCACCCGATAAAAAACAGTAGAAAAATCAGACGGATATTAAATTTTAATTGCATCATTTAATTATTGCAAATTTCCCTGTTGTTTCTCCTACTCCTGGAGCATCGACATGATAAATGTAGATACCATACGAAATATCCTGACCATCTTTTGACAACATATCCCAAGATTCCATGCCATCATCAGCTGTACTGTGGTGTTCAATTGTATCCACTAAATATCCTCGTAATGTATAAATCCGTATTGTGCAATCTTTGGGTAAATGAAAGAAATGAAGTCGTCTTTCCCCTCTCCCAAACTGAAAATATGTTGCCGGTTCCCATGATGCCGTAACTACATACGGATTGGGTACAACAATAATTTCATCTAATCTTGATTTTGCCAGTGCATTGCTGGAATCTGCTCCATCGATGGTGAACCTGAATACATCACCTTGGTCTTTAATAACCCATGTGGTATCAAGTATGGGGTTACCATCTACGTAATTAGTATCCACAATCATTTCATATATCGATCCCCTAAATGGCTTCTTGGTGACCAGAAGGTATGTTTCCCCGGGTTCCGGAGGGTCTACTGTTAGCCAAGTGGTATCCAGAGTTGGAATGCCATCGATGTATACTGTATCAATACTCATTTTACTGGCAAATCGGATTGTCCAACTTGTGTGAGCCCCAAGGACAAAATCTTCATCCGGAATAATAATTACAATATCGTCGCCATGACTATATGTTGAATCGTTATCATTATCTACAAGAGCATAAACCACCTCGCTTGAATCGGTCGTATTGAAGATTTTAACATTTGAGGGATGAGCCTTAAAACCAAAATTGGAATATGCTTCTGTTACAATTGTATCATGAAAAGAAATTTCAAAATCGGCTGGAAAAGGTAAATTCCATTTGAAGTTCAAGATATAATCCCATTCGGGATTCAATCGGACTTTTACTTCATAATCGGACGTGCCCTCTATCCACCTACTCTCTTCGTAATTGAATTCTGGAAGAGTGTCATTATATATAGATACAATCGTTCCTCCGAATATCGGACTTTCCTGACCATAGATATTGACCAATACCGAATCAAATATTAGTGTGTCTTCCTCAACATGCCTTAGCGAGTAATAAGGTAAAGGAGCAGTGTGGAATTTGGTATCTTCAAAAAAGGACAGCTCGAAGGTTGTTTGTCCGGGAAATACATTATGGTCATCAACAATTTGAATGTCTACTGACCCCGTACCGGGACCGATATGTTGTATCTCATCATCCAAGGTTGGTGGAATATATCCTGCGGAAGCGGGTCGAGGAGTAGCTCTACCGGTATTTATATCCAAAAATGTGACCTCACCTATGGAATTTGTTTTAATAATGGCAGAACATTCCGAGGGAGGAATTCCCTCAACACTATTAGCACTATAATTAACAAGACCGTAATCATAAGAAACAACCGCATAATAATAGGTTTGACCGTTGTTCACATCCGTATCCGTCCAGGTATGTTTGAGGCCCGTGTCCTCTCCTAAATTGTATTTAATTCCATAAATATCGATTGGGTGGGGTCCCTTTATACCATCTCTCAAGTCGAATTGAGCCGCGGGTTTTCTGAACGTGAGATTTCCATAGGCATCCGTGATTACTTTATTCTCTAAAAATTGGGGTTCGGTACTTTTATAAATAACGTAGCCTTCGAAATCGAATTCCTGTAAAAATGGATCAAAGGATTTTTCAGCGATATCATCCCAGATCAGGGTAACTTTTCCATCACCCGGAATAACTTTCAAATTTGGTTTTAATGGAGGTTTGGTGAAACGATAATCAGCATTATAAATCTGCTGTACTGTCCGTTTATTCTTGATTAAGTCATCCAGATCTTCACCAAATAAAAGAGCCATGGAATACCGCTCAGTCTGATTAACTACCAATGGAAACACTCCTGATGAAAAAAACATTGCTAAATTATTTGGTTTAAGAATTTGATCATAGGGAGGTAACGCCCGTCGAAACACATCCCAGTTTTCTTCATCATTTGTTAATTCATATTTATGTGTAGCAAATACTTCAAATCCTGTTAATCCAATCTGGTCGGATTCGTCAGGATCAGTTTCATTATAATTGGGTTCACCATCCGTTGGTATCCCATCTCCCTCGCCCTCATCAGGTCCTGTATAGTGAAGATCGTAAGGACCAACCCCGTCCGCACCTAAATCATCGTTAAGTGGCTCGGTCGGATCCCATAGATCGTCACCATTCATATCTGTGAATGGGATCCAGTCACAGTCTTCATCCTCTTTCCAGTGTGGTGTAGGATCTCTTAAATAATATTCACGAAACTTGTCCCATTTATCACCATCAAACCCATATGGGTGAGTATCAATATATGTACCTGGACCATCGCTATATCTTTTCTCATCGGTAATTCCATCATTATCATTATCTATATTATCCGTTTCAATCCCCGGGCTTTCTAAGAAGGCATACCCGGCATAACCAACGGGATACCAGTTACCAGGTGTTCCAATTCCGTCAGTATCATAGGCATAGGCAATATCCAAATCCGTATCATACATACCGATATCATCCGCGCCATCTTCTACACCACCGATACCCCAATCAATGTACTGTGCATAAAAGGTCCTATCATAATCATGAGAAGACTCATTGGTAATATTATATAACCAAAAGATACAGTCTTCAGCCAAGACTTGACTCCATTGAAAACCTCGGGCCTTGACCCATATACCTAATCCACCCCGGGTTGTGTCACTGTCATCACAATAATAATTCATTTCAAAATTGGGTTCTTTATCCGGATCATCGTCAAATACGAAAACAGTCTCTAAATCCGCATTGAATATTCCCTTTCCAAAATACCCGTTCCAGAATCCGTCCCATGAGGATGGTTTATCCAGCCAATTTACAGGCCAACTATTTGGATCATTACTCATCGCTGGAACTCTGTTTTCTTTGGTATCCATATTAAACCAATAGGGCCGTGGTTCAAATCCCCAAGGCACACCTTCTGGAGATACATCAACAAATTCACGATATTGTGTTTCCATCGGATGAATCAGATCTCCGACACGATTTTCCACTTCTGCGGATACAATCAACGCCACCCCATCACAATAATGCTTACCTAAAGAGGGCCAATTAGCAGAAGGTTCATTGGGATAATCGGTGACTTCACCATAATTCTTGAAAAGCGTCTTCACTAGATTGCCATCCATTAAACCTATTCTTCGATAATCTCGGTGCCCACGTAACTCTTGTGGTGTTTGGGCGCTGATCACATTAATAAAACTAAACGTTAATAATAAAATCCAAATGCCAATCATTCCTATTTTATTATATCCGCTATTAATGTTCACACAATACATAGGTTTTAACCTCTAATTATTATTTAGGTCCTGGTCTCTCCCAAGTGATCAGTCCTCCGCAAGTCTATTAGCTTTACACCCTGGTAATTATTTCTAAAGGAAAATATCTGTGCTAAAATGATACCGAGAATCCCATCTTTATTTTCCGAGGTTCATAATAGTAATTGGGACGGCGATAAAACTCTTCTTGAGTTCTAATTCCTATATACGTCTCAAAATTCATCTCATAAGCATATTCGGCACTACCACTAGAGCTATATACTTCTCTATTATTCCTCCGATCCAGCAAGTTGTAAATCTTAATATAAGGACGAATACTAACTTCACCAAATCGGATATCTCTGGAAATATTTAAATCAAAAACCAATGTCATAGGTTTTCGTTCTCCGTTGAGTATGCGGTTGGAATAACGAGGTGAAGAACGTGTATAAGGTGTTCCACTACCCATTTTCCCGATTAAGCTTATATGGAACTTCTGTTGAGTAGTGGTGACGCTTATATTAAGAAGATGGGTTTGATCCCAGTCCAGCGGGCGGCGCTTTTTCTCACTTTGGACAGTAGATGCCCCTTGTTGGTTAAGCCATTCATCATTTGGATTGGAAGCGTTTCCCGTGGCTACTTGGTAGGTATAATCTACCGAGAATCCTACACTGCCCGGAATAGTTTCCCTTTGCTCCAAAGCAACTGTGATTCCTATTACATTGGCATAATCCCTATTAATAAATCTCCAATACTTACCACCAAAGATGTCATTAAGAGTTTCCTGACCAATTAAATCCCTAATGTCTTTATTAAAGGCCGTAAATTCGACGGTTAAATCTCTGGTTAGCCCCTGCTTGAAGCCAATTTCATACGTTACCGTGTTCTGGGGTTTTAACTCTGCATTACCCATAGAGTTGAATCTACCGCGTGGCGGTTGATCTCCTGAAATCTGTACCAGTGAAACCTCAAAGTCAGGGTTTATGTACAGATACTCAAAATTTGGTACCTGAAAGAAACGACCATAAGAAAAATGAATCACGCCTTCATCGGAAATGGGATAAGCAATACCGAAACGAGGGCTTAGCTGATGGGAGAATTTAGCTTTTCTCTTGGTTGCCTTGATTGTGTCATAAAACTGTTCGGGCACAACACCATCGGGTTCAAAATAATCGTAACGCAAACCAGCATTAATGATCATTTCACCTAACTCAATTTTATCCTGTATATAAGCTGAAACTTCTGAAGGGCTATGAACATATGAATTGTTATACCAGCTTGAATTGGAAGGTATTTGGATCACATTATTCTCATCAAAGTAAATTTGATATTCATGGAGCCACAGTTTATATGATTTAAGGCTTAATCCTGCAACTACTTTCTGTTGCTTTGTTATTTGACTTGTTAAATCTATATTTGCTATATTTGTCAAGTTACTTCTACGATGTTGCCACATTCTCATACCGCCAGTCGAAAAACCATTTGACCCGGTCCCGGTTTGATGCGAAATATCAACATATCGCGTATCATATTTGTCTTTATATACATATTGACTATAAGTCGTATACATTTGAGAGATATTTAGCTCTATAAACGTCCTGGGTGAAAAAACATGATTGTATTTTATTGCATACTGACGTTCAATACCTTCACGTTGATAATTACCATTTGGGTTGTAGCGAAAGAGGTGCTCATACTCTCTAAAATTTCTATTCCAATAATAAGTAGAGAAGTTCACTTTATCATTTTTAAATACCTTCCAGGTGATTTTGCTACGAAGAGTTATTTCTTCGGTCGGGTTCATAGGAATATATTTATTATCTCCGGAGGATTCGATATAAGGGTTCTCCCGATCACTACTAAAATCCGAATAATCACTGGGTATAAATAATCTTTGTCCATACATCCAGCCATCATCTTTATGGGAACGTCCTAACATAAAAAACGTTATTTTATCCCCGAACCATAGTACTGGACCGCTAAGAGAGAATTTCATGTCACTGATAGAAAGAGGATGAAACTGGTCAATATATAAATAAAGATCCGGATTATTACTGAGATAATCACCCGTATAAAATGAAACTTTTCCTTTATAGTAGTCCTGCCCTTCTTTGGTAACCACATTTACTATTCCTGACATAGCCTGTCCATGTTCAGCATTAAACGTTCCGCTGATTATTTCCACTTGCTGAATCATATCAGTATCCAATTCAAACGAAACATCGCCGGAATACATGTCATTCATCGGTATGCCATCAATAATATACATGACTTCATTAGCCCGGCCGCCTCTAAAATGACCCTCATAGACACCCGCTTGCAAATCAAGTATTTCACTTAAATTTTCCACCTGCAACTGCTCAATTTGTTCAGAACTGACTCGAAAAGAAGTTGATGTTACATCCATTTTTACAGCTGGGACTTCCGCATATATAACTACTTCTTCCCCTTCTATCGTAGCCATCGACTGAGCAAAATCGATCGTTGTTGTGAGGTCAATAACTACTTCAACATTTTTTTGAACTACTGATTTGTATCCGATCATTGAAGCGCGCACTGAGTACATACCAGGGTAAACATTTAATATCATATAATAACCATCTAAGTCAGTAGCAGCCCCTAATGATGTACCTTCGAGGATGATATTTACACCAATTAGTGGCTCTCCGGTTTCCTTATCGGTTGTCCTTCCAACGATCTTACCTGTCGTACCCGACAACAACAGTACCGGGGCAAGCGCTATCAAAAACGTCAAAAGAAGTCGTTTTCTACCCATGTTTTTTTCTTCCATTTAAGGATATTCCCAATGTGTAGTAAGATATTGGTTCTTCTGCATATTAGTTAGAAGTCTTCTAACACTAATTACTATTCTAATCCAATCTGTCATTCTTAGCACATTCACTTCGTTCAGCATAAACTCCACGAAGAATCTACTTTTTTAAACCCAAGAAGACAGTGGAATGGTCAATGTATGTAGATGCTTCATCCCGCCAAGGCGGGCTTCAGAATGACAGATAGGAAATGGATATAATGGTTTTGGAAGAAACTTCACCATTATTGCATAAGATCCTAAAATATTATAGATAGGGCTGACATCTTTTGTCAGCCCTATCTATAAGCAGCACTTCTAACGAAGCAGAAGCATTTTTTTCGTGATCCTGGTTTTATCAGTCATCAAGGAATAAATATACATACCTGATGAGACTGACTGATCCAACTCGTTCCGACCATCCCAGATTATCCGGTAACGACCCTGTTCATGAATACCATTCGCAAGGGTACGTACCTTCTGTCCCAACAGATTGTATATGGTCAAATTAATCCAGCCTGTATGGGGTATCGCAAATTCAATAATCGTTTGTGGATTAAACGGGTTGGGGTAGTTCTGAGCTAACGCATACTCAGTGGGAATCTGGTAGGATTCATTACCATCATCAACTGACACTACCACCGTTGGCGTAGCCACAACCATCTTCATTGCGCTGAAGTTATCGAACCAGGCTGTCCCGGTAGGACTGGATGTGAAGCGTGCCCGGACTGAAATACCGGTCGCATCATCCGGCGCCTGCTCCGCTACCACATAGTGGT
>JADFPG010000154.1 GCA_022562455.1 Fidelibacterota bacterium
GGGCAATTAAATCTTCACCTTCAGTGGATGCGACAAACGGCGTTATCTATGTTGGTTCCAGCAACGGCAAGCTTTATGCCGTCAATCCAAATGGTATAATACAGAACTCCTGACATAGTGACCAAAATTTTCGATGAGAAGAGGGAACTTTTTAAGACGTGAATCGTATTAATCAATGCGACTATATTGGAGAAAAAAATGGTTTTACAAACACGTCTATCACTACTACCACACAACGCTAAAGTCCTTAGTTCGGATTTAGCTGTTTCTTTTAATAAGGGTGAGTACACATTCTATAATTCCGGAGGTCCTGTTTTTACGTTCAATGCAAAAGACCGTTTAGGTAAACGGACGGCAGGAGCAATGTTAACTTCGATGAATATGGTTAAAGTCGAAACACTGGCAGAAGTTATCGGTGTACACCGCAGTACGATATTCCGCAATAAAGCTCTATATAAATCAGAGGGATTAGAAGGTTTAATAAAGAAGAAGCCTGGTCCCAAAGGCGCAGTCAAATTAAAAGATGATGTTTTACGTCAAGCACAGTTATTGTTAGATAAAAACAGGAGTAATGTCTTGACGGCTAAAGAATTGGATTTGTCGGAGGGTACGATACGCAAGGGTATCAGGAAGGGTATTCTTACACGACCTGACAAGACAAGACAAAATAATGAAAAGTTAAAGAGCGTTAAAGCCCGTAGTAAGGAGGATAAAGACAGTGTGGGAGGTGTTGGCGTTAAACGTCATTTAGACCGTTTTTCAGGTTTTCAGGGTAAGATCAAGGAAGCGGCTCCGGAATTTGTACCGTCAGAGGCGGTTAGCTGTGGGGGTGTATTATTGGCTTTGCCGTTTATTTTGCATGCGGGTTTGTTGACGGTTGGGAAGCGGATATACGGTGGCTTGAACAATGGTTTTTTTGGTTTAGGTTCAATATTGCTGACGTTGGTTTTTATGGTGTTACGCCGCATCAAGACACCGGAGCAGATGACAGAAGTATCGCCAGGTGAATTTGGTAGTTTGTTAGGCTTAGACCGGGGTCCGGAAGTGAAGACTATACGCCGTAAGTTGCAAGAAATAAGAACGCGTAAGTTAGCTCCTTTATTTAATGGCGCATTGACAGAACGTTGGCTCGAGGAGGATGGTGATTGTTTAGGATATTTATATGTAGATGGTCACGTCCGTCCCTATAATGGTAAGAAGCACAGTTTACCGAAGATGTATGTACCGAATCGTCATTTATGTATGCCCGGCACAAAGGAATATTGGGTAAACGGATTATCGTCAGACCCCTTATTTTTCATCACTGCTGAAGCAACCGAAGGTTTATTGAAGACCTTGAAAGAGGAAGTAATACCCAGATTAAGAGAGATACTTGGGCCTGACCGCCGTTTGACATTGATATTTGATCGTGAAGGGTGGAGTCCTCAATCTTTCCGTAAATGGGTTCAGGAAGGGATAGATATAATTACCTATCGTAAAGGGAACTATGAAGACTGGTCAAACAATTGTTTTCAGCCGGTTGAGGGCATCATAGATGGACAGAAAGTCAGCTACATTTTGGGAGAAAGAAGTATCGAATGGGAATCTGGATTCTGGTTGCGTGAGGTACGTCGTTTACGTAAGGATAGTTGGCAAACGTCGGTGATAACTACCCGTCAGGATATTTCCCTGCTTGATATAGCGGATCGGATGTTTTCCCGATGGACACAGGAGAATTATCTGAAATACATGGAGCGCGAATTTAATTTTAACCATGCTGTGACTTATGATGTTGAACCGGCTGATCCGAATCGTTTAGTACCCAACCCTAAGCGTAAAGAAAATATAAAAATAAGGACGAAGATTAATCAGGAAATTGAGCGGTGTTTAAAACAGATAGGCGCTCTGACTGTCGAAAATACAACTGAGAATCAAGAGCAAATAGCTTCAATACAGGAAAGGATGATTAGATTAAAAAAAGAATACGACGGCATAGATAAAAAAGTGAAATCGCAGGCTGAGAAGGTACCCTTGAAAACAGTACGTGATCCGGCAAAGATTGTGCAGTTAAACCGGGATAGTATTTCCTTTATGAATGGGATTAAGATGGTTTCTTACCGCGTTGAGACGGCGATGATTAATTTAGTCCGTCCATTTTTCCCACGCTGCCAGGATGAAGCTAGAAAGTTCATGAAAGCTGTATTTCAGTTACAGGCTGATATTATTCCGGATGAACAAGCTTCAAAACTGATCGTGCGACTCTACGGTATGTCTAATCCAAGACAAAATAAAATACTCCATAGGTTGTGTAATTTGGTTAATGAGGAAAAAATATGCTACCCGGGGACGAAACTCGTAATGGATTTTCAAACGTTGTGAGTCGCATTAATTTTTTGCCTATGTCAGGAGTTCTGTAATATGGCGTAATATCATAAGATAAATTGAATTTTAATCTTTATTTTTTATTTTCATTTCTTTTTCAATCACGATTCCTTCATCAGATAATAAAATTTCATAACTTTTATTTATTTCTGTATTCAACACTACTACTTCAAAAAAAATCTTCCCTTCTTTTTCTATCTTTTCAGCAAGTTGGATGGAGAATTGCGGAAATTCTTTTGAAATTGCCTGATGGATAACATCGGGAAGTTGCTCGGTAGCGATGATTTCTTCTATTGCGTTTAATTTCCCATCTGGTTTATAGATCGCATCAATTCTCCTGCCTTCGAATTCAAAGGAAATTTCATAGAATTTTTGCCCATCTTCTATTTCTTCCGCATATTCTTTCACGGTCGCCCGGGGATAAGTCTGTTTAAAAACTTGTAAAACTGCCTTCGGTACTTCTTTTTCAGTAACTTTTCGTTCTTTTTCTTTTTCTTCGCATGACATCAAAGAAGAAGCAATCGTAACAATTAAAAATAGGATGAGAGTTTTTGATAGTTTCATAATTTGCTCCTTATTTGTTAATCTTCCTTGTTTTATAATTTTTTCAATATTAACGCCTAACGGAATAGTTGAGGTGCATGATAACTAATGCCATTTAACGATACTTTTCCAAACTTACGTTTGTGAAACCCCTCCGCAGGAGCTCCTTTGGAGCAAAACCTGAAATTCACGCCAGGACTTTTCACATCCGCTCAAACGAGGGTTGAACTAAGCCCCGCACCGTCGGATGCTAAGTCTTAATCGTTTAATCGTTATGCTGCGCTTTGGTCATCATTCCTGACTATTCGCACCGGGGTTGACGGGTGCACCCTCCCAAGCTCTGAGAAACTCTTGCGCCCGCTCAGAGGTGTGCAGGTAAGAAAACCGAGCGACCTGGCGTCCTACTTCTGCTATCCTCTTGCGCAATTCGTCGTCTTGGAGATTTCCTGCTTCGTCGAATTCCTTCCAGGCTTCCGGTATGGATACCTGCTCAGGAATCACCCACGCGTGAAGAGCACGGCTGACAACGCGCAAGCCGTTCAGGGCATTCAGCGCACCCATCCGGCCTCCTGATACGCCAACCAGACCAATCATCTTCCCCTCGATCTCGTTGAACCCCATCAGATCCAAGGCATTTTTGAGTACGCCGCTAAAGCTTCCGTGATACTCGGGGGTCGCCAGAATGAGGCCCTGGGCCGGAGCAACCTCGCTGCGCAACCTGAACACACCTTCCGAATAGTGGCTTTCATCTTCCTTACCGTCACAATGATTGAGCTGGTACTCCCGTAGATCAATGAGTTGGCGTCCTCGCTCCAACATCTTGGGCACCTTGCAGGGCTATACCAAGAGCCATACGTGTATAGCTACCAGCTCTCAGGCTTCCGCAGATCCCTACGATGAGCATTTCCTCGGTTGAGCGATTGTCTGTCTGATTCATGAAGATCGATCTCCTTCACTTGGCGCATAACGTTCGGGACGCTTACTATGCGGTCTAACGAGAAAATTCGCAGTCGTGGAAACTCTGTCCACTAAACTTTCTTTATCCAATTTTAATGTCATTTTCCCTCCCAAACTCCAGTATCACGCTTCACGCTTTTCACGTCAGCTCAATCGAAGGTTAGATCGCCGCTACCCTCATAATTTGAGTATCACACACTTCTTCGTTTCTGTATATTCCCCAGCTTCAATTCGGTAGATATACACTCCTGAACCAACACGACTGGCATCCCACTCAACCGAATAATAAGCAGCGTTTTTATGTTCATTTACCAACGTTTCAACAAGCTGACCAGTGAGATTGAAAATTGCTGATTGCGGTAGCTCATATGCAATACTTGTGACGGGATTGAAAGGATTGGGGAGTGACATTGAACAACATATTATTCAGCCATCTGAGACGGCATTCTCTGATGCCCCAAGTTTTGCACGTGTCTGTCAAGTTCGCCTTCAGATATCAACATTAGATGTCTATATCTCATTTCTCTCCCAGCACCATCGAGATGGGCAGATGGTCGCTGAAGCCATCCGGGTTGTAGCCGGAGGACGGCCGCCCGAAGCGCACCGGTGTGTCGTAGCGCCCCTTCACCATCCCTTTGTATACTTCGATCCCAACCTTGCTGTCATCGAGGGCGAACAGGCCCGTCTTCTTGGTGATACCCTTGGAGACCAGGATCTGGTCAATCATCAGTGACTCTGAGCCGAACACGTAGCTCGCCCGGCGCTGCCCCAGCAGGGGCCACATCAGGTTATAGAGGTAGGGGTTGCGCCCATAGACCACCCGGTTGCGGCTCATGGTGCTCAATGCGTAGTCGGTCAGGGAACGGCTGTAGGGCTCGTCGTTGAAATCGCCCATGACGAAGATAGCCGCGTTGGTCCCCTTGATTTCCTGGATCCGCTTCAGCCAGTAACTGAGGGTTTCGCCCACCATCATCCGGTAGGGCGCCGTCTTGTACTGCCCGCCGCTTCTGGAGGGCCAGTGGTTGCCGATGATGATCAGCTCGGTGCCCTGGGAGGTGGTCAGGCTGGCCTGTAGGATGTCCCGAGTGGCTGAGCGTTTCATCACTTCATAATGGTAGACCTTCCTATCCCAATCGTACTTCTTTTCATCATAGATGATAGCGACGTCAATGCCCCGCCCGTCGGAGGTGTTGTGGTGGATCACCTTGTATCTCCGGCCCAGACCGCGTAGCGATCGGGACAATCTTTCGACGACGTTCTCGTTCTCCACCTCACAGACGCCCAGGATGTCCGGACCCTTGCCGTCGTTCATCTGCTTGATCACCCAGCTCAGCTGGGCGATCTTCTTATCCAGTACCTCCGCCGTCCAGCCTTTTAGCTCGCTGGCCAGCCTCTTGGCCAGATAGTCGGGGCGGTCGGGGGAACCCTCCATGTCAAAGAGGTTCTCCAGGTTCCACCAGGCTATGAAATGTTGGTCCATGATGACTTCCCTCCTTTTTGTTTCGAATTATCGTCTATAAACCGATATTCTCCATATCAACTTGAGATTAAAATTCACTCGGTTTCTTGTTGACTTGTATTCAAATGATACCATGCTTCTTTACTTGAAGCAATTGCTTTTTAGCATATTTCGCCTCAAAATGACCTTCATTCCCTGTGTTATCACGGTCTTTTCGTCCAACTCCGACAAACAGGGACACCTGTCCCACAAGTCGACGAGATAGCGTGTCGCTATGCCTAACAATGTCGATATGTGAAACTTTTGCTTCATATCACCTTTCCCGCCTGACCGAACGTCAGTCGCGGCAGAATAGGCTGGAAAATGTTTCCATATTCTTACCTTATTAACTGTGTAAATACAGGCAATATTTTTATTTCTTTCCATGTTTGATTAATCTACATCTGGTCTGGATTGGGTGCATCCTATGGTTATACCTCGTTTCTATATTTATCCCTGTTCCTTTCTCTTATTGGTAGGAATACCTCAATAATAATGAACATATATTTCTAAAAATCATCCGGTATGAAAAACAAATTAGATTTTGGAACATTAATAATATCTATGTCCAAACGGAAAAGACTCTTAAGACGACTTTCAATTGACGCATGAGTATCTTTAGGATACTGTAAATATATTCGATCCACATTATTTAATTGTTTGAATATTAGCTTATCAATTTCTCTATTAAAATATGGAAAGGAATACCCAATCACGACTATTACAAATACCTCCGATAGTTGTGTTAATCCAACGCTTTTAAGTTGAGTATTTGTAGAATCCTCCCATGCGAATTTAATTTCTGGGTCAGGGGAAGATGGATCAGCAATACATTCATTGTAAAGATTTATGCCTGATTCCCATGCTGGTTCATCATTTGATTTCAAGGCTGCATAAAATGGGGGTCCAAAACCACCTGGT
>JADFPG010000040.1 GCA_022562455.1 Fidelibacterota bacterium
AAATAATACATACCATGGAAAGATTAAATAACCGCACCAGAAAAAGACTTGGGTTCAAAACACCAAACCAGGTATTTTTCGGGGAACTTTCAAATGTTGCCTGTCTGCCGACAGGCAGGCACTTACTACTTGAATCCAGGTTATATAGAAATGGGAGAATCCAGATTAATTAGAATTTCCACTGAAAGTTTGGAAGAAAACTTAAATAATCCTTTATGGACAGCAGACATAGACTCACACGATTTAAACCTGGCCGATATTAAAGAAAGAGCTCAGAAAATACCAGACATTTTGACTTATGAGAGAAAAAATATAATCAATAAGATTGAAGAGGCTCAAGATTGAGGAGTGGATAGACCTTAAGATCACGGTATATCTTAAATCAGTAGCATAGTTAGGAATGATAAGTAATAATGGAAATTTCTTGACAATGGAGGCTAAATCAAGTAATATCTATCTTCGGAACAAGAGGGGTAGTTTTTCAATAAAATCAACTAAAACTTATAGAAATTGACCCCACCGTTTTTTCGGAAACATTGGGAGAATAATGAAAATGGACCGCCAGAGTTGCGACCTTTTTCAGATAAAGAAAGGAAGCCGTAATGAATGAAGACCAGATGTTAAAGGAAATGATGGAATATCAAAGCGATCTTGATTGGTTCATAGCAAATTACGATGAACTTGCTGTCCGGCATCCGGACAAATATATAGCAATTTTGGGTGGGGAAGTTATTGAGAACAACACTTCTATCGAGGGTTTAGAAAAAGTATTACAGAAGAAATATGATCGGCATCTTTCTCATGTACTCGTCGAATTCATCTATAAAGAAGCCCCTAATTTTGTTCTGTAATGATATATGAGTGTCAGCGTTGGAATATACACGGATCACACTATATCAAATTCCCTGTCCGATTTATTCATAAAGATTTTAAGATAGACAGAAATCTGAATTTTTGTCTTGATACAGGTTCCCCTTTCCTGTGCATTGTAAGCTATTATCAAGCTATCAACCTAAGGATACGATATGAAAAATTATCCAAATTAAAAACCCCCATTCTGCTTGGAGGAACAAAATGGGACAACTATCTTCTTGAAGGCAGTAATTTTATTATGCGTTCAAATATCGGAAAACTTAGGACAATAGAAATTACTCCAATTTCCGTGTTAGGCCCCCCTATCAATAGGAAATTGGAATTGCCTGTTCCTGGTATATTAGGCTTTCCCTTTTTATCCCAATTTACGTTAGTTGTAGAGAAAATTGAGCATGGAGGAAAAATCTATTTAACCGATGACAAGGTAACGATCATCGAAACATGATAGATACCCACCCGCTGCTTCTATACTAAAGCCAAACGCCAGCCCTCTTTTCTCCTTTGCTACGTGGATCGACTTCCTTGGAAGCACATTCAAATAATTTTCCCGGGAAACGGAGACTAAATGTCCCGTCTGGACAGAAGAAAAGATAGTCTATTAAAGTTCTTCAATTAGAACCGTAAAATGGCACATAAATACAAACGTAACCGTATATGGTGGATTAGTGATGGTACCGGTGAGGATCGCAAGAAGTTACTTACTAATTCAGCCATAAAAACTACTATGGATTACACACACCCGAACATTGAGTTCACCAGGAATCTTATTGAAAAACTTTAATGTGTCTAAATTGTGTCTATATTGTGACATAATTTGACCATTTCTATAAGATTGTTGCCTATTGTGAACAATTAAAGAACATTTACTTTTTAGATATTCTCGTCGAGAATCCGACGGTAACGAGGGGAAAATAAAAAGAGCGAGAGACGCCCCGATCTATCGAGGGAACTCACGATCCCGACTCATCGGGAGCAACGTGGGGCTCTTAAATACAGATATATTTTTTATATGACATCCGTATTCTGAAATCAAATGGTTTATTTTGGATTATTTCTGATTATTCGATTTAATCAGATTTTCAATCATTTTTCGACTTTTCCACCGTTTGATTTCTATTTCTCTTTTTATGGCTTCAGTTCTTGTTTTGAATTGTTCGGAATAAACAAAATACCAGGGAATTCCCGATTTGGTGGATTTTGTCATACCCTTATTGTGTCGTTTCAATCTATACTCCAGATCATCTGTATGACCCGTGTAGTAACAATCCTTAGAATTGGAATGGAGGATATAAATAAAGTACATTTGTTGTGAGCGAGAGACGGGATTCGAACCCGCGACAGCCACGTTGGCAACGTGGGGCTCTACCAGCTGAGCTACTCTCGCAATACTTTGCCTCTCGAGCGAGAGATGCCCCGATCTATCGGGGGAACCCGCGATCCCGACTCGTCGGGAGCAACGTGGGGCTCTACTCCCGATTCATCGGGAAGCTACTCTCGCAATACTTTGCCTCTCGAGCGAGAGATGCCACGATTTATCGGGGGAACCCGCGATCCCGACTCGTCGGGAGGAAGTTACTCTCTCATATTCTCAAATTCAATGAACAAAATCGTTGGTAAATATACAATATTGGCAAAGCGGGTTCAAAGGGATTTGGGAAGCCACTCCCCTACTTTCTCTTCCCTTTTCCACACAACAAATGCCATCCCCAAATAGATTATATCTTCGATTATTCTACGCATCCCGACCCGAGATGAACCTTCTGTCACTTTAAAACAACCACACTCAATATCTATTCCGCGCAACACTGCTTGACTAATTGCAATAATAAAAACACCCATCATGGCCATAGTAAGAAGAGAAGCACCATCGACAAATATCCCAAAAATGAGACAGACTCCCGTGTATAACTCAATCCATGGCAACAGAAGTGCCAATATATTAGTAGCCGCATACGGGAATGCATGGTAGTTTCTGATTATTTTAGCAAATGCTTCAGGATTTTCAATCTTATCAAAACTGGCATAAATCAATAAACCGCCCAGGAAAAGGCGGAATGCAATAACAATCCATTTATTTTTAAAGAAATTCATTGTTCCATCTCTACTGGATAATCAGCTGATTCCCACTCTGGCCAACCACCACTGAAAACAAAAATTGTCGAAAAGCCAAAATCAGCTAATTCTTCGGCCAGGGTTATACTCAACTCACAATCTTCTCCACTACAATAGGTCAATATCGGATCGTCAAAGGAAATCAATTCCGCTAATTGAATAGAAGACACATTTAGTGCACCTTCAATATGTCCTACTGAAAATTCTGTTTCATCTCGCGCATCCACAAAGATGACACCCCTATCATAAAGTCCCTTTGCCATAGTGAGGTCAACAATCTTTATTATGGGCTCTAATTCAACTTTCGTTGTGTTTCTTTCGAGTTCTGTTATATCAGCTTGTTCGTATACTATTTTTTTTGCAATTATCGGTATCCCGTTGTCTCGAAATACATTATATCCGAGTCCAAATAAAAGTGATACTCCAATTATTATGGAAATCTGAATCAGTTCCTTTTGAGACATCAATTCAGACTTTTACTTTTAAAGGAGTTTTCAATCTCTTTTTTTATAGCAGGGTCTAACTCGCTTTTAATAACGGATCGGTGAGATTTGTTGGGTACTGCAAGACGATCGCATTCAGCTAACGTTTTGTTGACAATAGAAAGTAAAACAGGATCATCATCTATTTTCTTGTTCATCGAAACAAAATTAAACTCAAAGGTGTTCTTATGATTTTTTAATTTTTCATGTGCATTAGCTAACTCTTTCCTATTCTGTTTTATTTGTGCAAGCTTTTTGGGTTTATCAGAATAAAGCTCTTCCAGGGTTTTTGTAGTATCTTTCCTACCCATGAACTGTAGACGATTGTGAAGAAACGTTTCTCTGTTTTTTAAACTTGTAATATTAACGAGTGATGAGTCAGGATTTACCGATTGAATTTTCACTATTGCTAAAGCTTTACCCTGCTTTCCAAGTCGAAATAATTTAGGCCAGGAATTATCATCCTTAGAATATTGCCGAGGAGATTGTGTGACCCTGCTAAGAAAAATAAAATCAGCGGAAGTAAATTCGTTTTTTGCCGTAGCCGCTTCTTCTAATCTTGCATTCAATAGAATTACTTGATAATCAGTCTGGTTTTCTAGTAGAGATAAATATTTCTTTCCTTCAATCATTGGATCCAATACATCTAAATCATTTATATGGTCGGGAAGACTGGTGGTTAAACCTATAACGCCAAATTTTAAACTATTTCTCTCCAATATTTTATACGGTTCAAAAATAAGTTCACCACTTGATTTATCTACTATATTTGCTGATATGAAAGGGAAGGAAGAGGAATCTCTTAATGCAAGTAAAAACGCCGTGCCCGCAGCAAAATCTTTTCTTCCAATATTTAATGCGTCACATCCAATTTTATCAAACCCTGCAATTATAGTTTTGGCTCTAAGTTTTTCCTGCTCCCCCACAAGACCCGATGCTATATCTTTTGCAAAAAATATGTCTCCTGCATCCAGAATGATGGGATCAATCCCATCAGATCTAAATTGATTAAGATATGCAGATTTTCTCGACAGACCGCCGGCAGGATTTTTCTTTCAGCCGCAGGGGTCAAGCTGACTGTTTACATTTCCTGTGACTACCAGGACTGCAGATGCATTCCTGGCTTCTGTTTCAGTACAGGATGAGTAGATGATTAATCCAAAACAGACAACTGCGATTATTTCAATTTTCCATCTTTTCATGATTGTTAATTTAATTACCTGTGTCAATAACAGTCAACCTCCCAATACGTTCAGAATTCCCATAATATTGTGAAAATCTTAGTAATTTAAAATGCCTGAAATTCAGGAAAGTTTCGTTCTTTTAATTATAAATCATACAGGAACTTATTGTATGATCTACGATATGATTTTAAATTCCTATCCCATTTGGGGCCGTAGCTCAGTTGGGAGAGCGTCTGAATGGCATTCAGAAGGTCGTCGGTTCGAGCCCGATCGGCTCCACAAAAACTAATTAACTATAAATAAAGGGGTTAGGATTGAAATTTGATTCAGTACTAACCCCTTCTTATATCCTTCCATATCCCAAATTTGACCGTATTTAACCGTATTTAACAGGCTAAAAATGGCAAATAACAACGGGATACGCATTCAAGAAATCGTTAAATAAGCCACCCTTTTTTATTCACTCGACCACTTTACCTCAATTTAGGAAAGAAAACGGCTCCACGTGTCAATAGGGGGTATATTTACAGATTATTGTTCACAGTCAGGATAAATGGGGGAGGTACTCAACATGATAAGCGAATTCAATTTTCAGATTTTACTGATTTGTTTATTTATACACAGGTTTTATCTTAAACAAGAAAATATGTTCGTTACAAGGAATGCTCATTTTTCTTGACTTTGATAACTGAAGGTGACATATTAATATTATCGATTGGGTCGAACTTTTTCTTGAATTGAGTATCGGAGGTAGAGTGATTTTAAATTTGAAAGAAACAGTTCTTATAGAAAACCGTAAAGCATATACATGACATCAGCGAATCCTCTACTGAAATGGCATAGAATTTGCACTGTAAGATTATGAGACAATTAGGAAAGGAATTATGGCGAAAAAAGTAACTGTTGAAATGAACAACGAAAAGATTCAAGGAGAACAACTTGAATATAAAACATTAAATGAAGAGTGGAACAAATATGAGGCAGAGGACGGTACTACACTGAAATTTAAGACTGTTGTATCAAATATCATCAGGTTGTCAAAGTATAAGCCTAATGGGGAACCTATATACGTTGTAAAATCTACCAATCTATTAGAAGCTGACGTTCCAGATATTCTTAAGTATAAGAAGCACAAAAAAGAGGAAATAAACTAATAATGTATGTGTCCTTCATATTCAGTAATAAACCACCAATACCAGTTATTTATCCTTTGGGAATGGAATGGCCCAATAATCTTGTAGCTCGTGAATTTCACAAGTTGGAGTCGGGTATTGAACAAGTATTTGAGGATAATAACAATATTGATCCGGAGATTTCAGTCACCTATCCCGATATGAACAGAATTGAAGTGAGCAACGATAATAACATGATAGACTATATTGCCAACCACATTTCGGAAGTGCAAGAAGTCGAATATGTCTATAGTAAATTCGAAAACAGTATCTATTATATCTGGACATTCATCAAGTTATTTGATCGTTCAGCAAGGAGAAGAATTTATGCTCATCAAAAAAACTTGATAAAACGCTTCCCAGAATTTTGCTTTGATTTTTATGTAATTGCTCTGGATTCCAGGCCTGTTTCTTCATTGATATCAGGTTTAGATCTCATCTATTCAAGATCATAGCAACGTGCCATCTCAATCTGCGCACCTTATACAAGCATCCCACAACAAAAATTTACTGGAAGATTTTGATCTGCTCCATACTGAGTTTATTGATTGGGTAGTCACTGTATTATTCTACAGCGCTGTACACTACGTTGAGGCTTTCTTGGCTGTAAGATCAATTCACTCTCCCATTCATGCAGAAAGGGATCGTCGAGTTAGAAATCTTTTACCAGACATATATGACTCCTACAATGATCTAAAGAATGACTCAGTTGAAGCTCGCTATTATATGAGACAATTCTCTGTAGATGAAATTTCAAATGAGATCGCACCGAATCTAGAAATTGTCAAGAATCACATTCTTTCCCGGATATCCAGCTAATTGGCATAATATATTCATTTATACCAAGTAATAGCTTCTTTCTTCAAATACCAGCTTAAGCGAGAATATAGATATGGCCACCCTCCACCCATATCATAAAGCCAAACGCCACCCCTGTTTCCTCCTCCGGTTTGCGGATCCACTTGCACACAGGAAGAAAAGTCCCTTTTACCTGAAAAAATAAGTCATATGAAGCTATTTATCACTCTGACCATAACTTGTATAATTTTATTCGTTATCACTAATTACACGAAACAAACTGTCGATAAAGGTTATTCGATTCAAATAAAGAATGGAGAAAACAGATCAATGACGCATCATACTGAATCTGGATTTTCAAATCCGGAAATTGGATCACGGAATGTTGGATTTAAAGATTTTTTACGTTGGCGGAAGGAACGGTCGAAAAATCACCCCACATATGAGTCCGCACTTAATACGTTTCCAGTTTTTCAACCTGACTGGGAAAATATTTATAAACCACCAAATGATTCCCAAACAGTTACCTGGATTGGACACGCCACACTTTTAGTACAGTTTGACGGTATGAATATTCTGACAGATCCGATATTCAGCGATCGATGCTCCCCGGTGCAGTTTATTGGCCCAAAACGATATACACCTCTTTCCATTACCACTGAGCAGCTACCAACAATTCATGTAGTTCTCCTTTCACACAATCACTACGACAGTTTGGATGAACATACAGTAAAAGCCCTCGGTAATGATCCAATTTGGTTCGTTCCATTGGGTCTGAAAAAGTGGTTTCAATCACAGGGTATCACTAATGTAATAGAACTGGATTGGTGGAGTGAGTATGAATACAAAGGATTCAAGTTTGTGAGCACACCAACCCAACATTTCTCCGGGCGGGGACTATTCGATCGCAATAAGACGTTATGGTGTAGTTGGGTAGTTTTAGGAAAGAAACATCGATTCTGGTTTGCTGGGGACACAGGATATTTTTCTGAATTTAAAAAAATTGGTGAGAAATATGGACCATTCGATTTGGCTGCCATCCCTATTGGTGCTTACAATCCTGAATGGTTTATGCTACCAATGCATTTAAATCCACAGCAAGCCGTTCAGGTTCATCAGGACATTGGCTCAAAACAATCCATTGCTATCCATTGGGGAACGTTCATTTTGACGGATGAACCGGTGGACGAACCGCCACGTTTATTGCAGATTGCCATGCAAGAAATAGGTTCAAATCAGGAATCTTTTACAGTACTCAAACACGGAGAAACAAAAATTTACCCTTAGTACCTTAAACCGGACAAGCCGTGCCGTAGGCATCCCTTTGGGATATCCAAAAAAGTGCATAGATAATGCGTGATGTTATTGACTATGGACTGTGGACAATGGGCTATGGACTTATTTTTGGTTCTCCCATAGGAACCTATAGAATATTAAGTCACCTGTCCTTCTATTGATTGCTCCAACCGCCCGGCTTCTATAAGAAACGTATCTACATCCAATTCTCTTAAGAATATCACACCATGTGTCGCTCTCAGACGTGGATGAGGGTTTTGATACCAATAGTCACGCCCAAGAACAAGTTCCATTAACTGATGTTGTTCTACCCATATTTTCTGCGTGAGATCACAAAATGGACCGTCTAATTCATAACTTGGAAATGATGCTTCTTTCTGGCTTAAATAGCATTCCATAAAAGTATTTCTCAAAATAGCCATTGAATTAAGCGATACGGGAACTATGATATCCGCCTCCGCAGGATGAAATCGATACCACACATTTCGATAACCCCAGATTCGCAAGTTCGATAAGTCTCTCTTCCTCGCCCACAGACGTACAGCTTCTGCTAATGTCTGAAGAACTTTGTAGTGTGTGTCAGGACCGCTTCCTTCCGGGTCTAATGCAAGTGTAAGTACTGTCGGTTGAATTTTCTCGAGCAAATTAAGAACAGGTTTTACATCTCTGGACCTATCCGGAATCTCATTAAAAATAGCTCCTGTATAAAATCCTAACCTGAGGTGGTGAACATTCTTTACTTGTACACCATAATGCGACCAAACCAATTCTTCCTCAAATTCTCTCAACATTCCTTTCAGTCGCTGGATGTCGGGAGTATTTTTCTCCCCGTCGTAGCACTTTCTAATATAAGCGATAATTTCTTCGATTTTCTTAAATAACTGCCCTATATTACTGATACTGTAAATTTCAATCAAGGCTCTTACTACCCTGTGACTTAATCCCCGCATCTGACCTGTTTTGTTATTAGAGGCAACCCGGTCAAGATAATGGAAAACATCTTTATCCCACTTATGTATATACCCACTTTTAAAAAAATCAGGAAATTGTGTCATCTGTATTTTCCCTTGATGTAAAAATTCTTTGGTTTTCAAAAGAACCCGATGAAGATAATTGTTCGATACAGATGTAAACCCTGAAGTCAAAACTGCGAAATGATGGGTATTTAAAGGCGATCTAATCAGATGTACAATATGGGGGAGATATCCCAGCATGATATCATCATGATGAGGACCTGCATGTAGAAAAACCTGATTTGTTTCCAATTCCACCGCTTTTTCAATCTTCATTTTTAGCGAGCTGATTACAGACGGGACAATTCTATCATCCAATTGAAGGGTCAACTTTCCAAATGAGTAATTTCTCATATCATCTTTTGTCAAGTGATGACCGAATTTGTTAAGTCTTTTGCAAAGATCAATAATAAATCGTTCCTTTTTTCTCTTATCCCAGTCTCCACTCGTATAATATTCAAGTACGCTTTCCTTTAATTTTGATGACGCTCCCCTAGTGATATAAAAACGAGAATGGCTGAGAGATTGTAATACAGTAGCGGGAAGTCTGTTTGTTGGTGAACTTTCTAGTGATGCTTTTACAATATCAGCCTTGGCTTCTCCTGCTGCGATTATAATAGCAGTCGCTCCTGGATTATAAGTAATTGTGGACAAGCCTATCGTTATAACCAGTCGATCCCTGGAAATTTCTATACCTCCCAGGTCTACGGCTGCTGCAGCCTGTGTTTCAAAATTGGTTTGTGTCAACCTTGTAGTTGAGTTGTGGTCAGTGCCACGTACATTGAAAGCAATATGTCCGTCAGGTCCAATTCCGCCAAGAAAAAATCCTATCCCACCTTTTTCCCTGATTAGGGCTTCATATTCACTACACCATTCATCCACCATCATGATTGCATCCTGCTGCAATTCCTCCTGCTCATTCTGATATTCCCTGACCCTGAGAGACAGTTTCACACAATTATCCGGGAATATTTCTTGAAGTGAATATCCTATGGGTCGAGGAATATCCTCACAATCGATCAATTGAGCTTTTTTGATATCCAAACCAAGTCCTTCTATATAATATTTGTGTACATAATAGAAGAAACTGTTATGATGCTGGCAATTAATGGGGTAAAACTCATCAATTTGAACAAACTGAAGACCTCTTAAATCAGGTTTTTTCTTGAGATGTAAACCAAAATCATTCCGAAGTTTTGTGAGTTCTCGATCTTCCCAGTTTTCCAACATATAGGTTACCCACTTGATAAAATATTCAGGGGTCTTACCCGTTGGAAGACTTATTACACCCTCAGGATTTGCATTAACCCACTCAAAAAAACGAAGGCATGTCAACAATCCAAGCTTAGGAAAACTGTCGACAAGGATATAGGGTATCTTTGTTCCGGGAGTTTTTCTATTGGACTGCGAAAAAAAAGATTGTTCAACGCAAGTAAATTGAGAATTCATTTCATTTATCATTTCCTGACCCAAAGCTAATTATATCATTACTGTTTTTGCAACATTTCTATTATAAATATTTCCATCCTAAACGAATACTTAGTATCATCTTTCAATCTCGGAGGTTTTATTAGTCGAACTAAAAATCATCAAATCTTGGCTTTTTCACACAATCGTTCGATGTTATATTCTTAATGGTAGTCAGTTTATTAAAGGGATTTAATCGCCACCAAGACACTAAGTTACGTCCCGAAACTTCAGGGATTTTCTAAGCATGGTTTATTATACTAAATCGACCATAATAATGAACCATCACGTCGTGAATATCTGAGTAATAGTACGTTTTATTATGGCGACTGCGTCCCACGAATTGTCGCAGAATGTGCGTTTTGAGATAAAAATATGAACCTTTCAATACATGTAACCGCCTAAAAAGATTGTAGTTATATTCATTAAATCCCTTTGTTCCTCTCTCGGATAAATTCAAATATGCATGATAAAAAGTACAATAATATGTCCTAATAAAATCCCTGAAACTTCGGGATAAAAATAATAAATTTACAAAATATCAATTTGATTATTCTTTTAAATGAGCAACAGTCCCATTTTCCGGTCAATGGGTTCCCGGATAATACATGGTTTATGAATCCTTTATGTCTTCTAGCCTTTGTGGCTGTATGATGAGGATAAATAATAATAATTCCCCTAAACAAACCCAATTAATCATGAAATACGAAGTCATCATTATCGGTGCAGGTCACAACGGACTTGTTTGTGCTGCCTATTTAGCAAAAAGTGGGAAGAATGTACTGGTTCTTGAGCGCAGGGATATCATTGGTGGTTCCTGTGTTAGTGAGGAGGTTTTCCCAGGATGTAAAGTATCTCGTGCATCATACGTCAATTCCCTATTCCGTATTCCGTCCGGAAATAATCCGTGACCTCAAATTAAAGGGATACGGATTAAAATTCATCCCACGAAAACCTGCCAGCTTCTCTCCTTTTCCTGACGATACTTATTTAATTCTTGGAAATGGTGTAGAAGAGGATCAAAAGGAAATTTCCAAGTTTTCTCAAAATGATGCGAAACAGTACCTGGAATACGAAGCGTTTCTGGACAGAATAGTTGAATTTATTGAGCCATTATGGAGTCAAAAACCTCCCTCTCCCACTTCCAGGAAAATCAGTGATTTGTGGAATCTGGGTTCTTTGGGCTTTAAAATGAGGAAAGCAGGTGACGATCTGTTAAAAGATATGGTGGATGTCTTTTCCCTTTCTGCAGCAGATTTCCTCGATCGGTGGTTTGAATCTCAGGAACTTAAATCAACGCTGGTGACGGATGGCGTCATCGGTGCCATGGCAGGACCATATTCTCCCGGAACAGCCTATGTCCTCCTCCATCATGTCTTTGGCGAAACCGATGGGATGAGAGGAGTGTGGGCGTATGTACGGGGTGGTATAGGTGTCCTCAGTAACGCCATCGCCGATGCGTGCCGAGATCTGGGTGTTGAAATCAGGACGAAAACCCCTGTATCCAATATAGCAGTAAATGGAAAGGCTGTGGGCGTAATACTTGAAAATGGTGATATTATTGATGCAGATGCCGTCATCTCATCTGCAGACCCTCACGTTACCTTTTTGAAACTCCTCTCCCGTAATTCACTGCCCTCCGATTTTCGAGAGAATATCGCCAATATGGATTTTAAATCATCCACCGTAAAAATGAACCTATTGTTGTCCGAACTACCAAATTTCACGGCATTACCAGGGAAAGATGTGGGTCCCCAACATACTGGCACTATCCACATTTCTCCCAATGTGAATTACATCGAAAAGGCATTTGATGACGCTAAGTATGGCATGCCTTCTACCCACCCCATGCTGGAGTCAACCATTCCCTCATCAGTTGACGATTCCCTGACGCCTGAAGGACGGCATGTGATGGGAATATTCTGCCAATATGCGCCTTATGAATTGAAGGGAACCACCTGGAAAGACGAAAAAGATAAGTTTGCCAACCGGATTATTAATACGTTCACAGAATATGCCCCAAATTTTCGAGACTCTATTATCAATTATGAACTGCTCACGCCGCCAGACATGGAACGAATATTTGGCTTGACCGGTGGAAATATCTTCCACGGCTCCATGACAATAAATCAGTTGTTTTTTATGCGACCTGTGCTTGGCTATTCTGACTACCGAACACCCATAAAAGGTCTTTACTTATGCGGTTCCGGGACTCACCCGGGTGGTGGGGTAACAGGAGAGCCTGGAAGGAATGCTGCAAAAGTAATCCTCTCTGATATTTCTTGAATTATAGGAATCAGTAACATGGGAAGTACCTAACAACTTATACCTTTTGATAGCTCTAACTAACTCCAGCCAACCTCTTTACCATCTTTAAAAGTGATACCATCTGTTGGTGAGTAAGCCTTTTCGTATTAACATTCCTGGGACTGGGATGATAGCACCCTATTAGTATTTTTCCATCAGGCATCTTATAAACGTTTTCATGTCTGAACGGGTAGTCTTTCACCCGAATATCATATCTCTTTCGCCAGAATTTCAAACAACCATCAAAAGCAATTTTCCCAAGCGCCAGGATACATCGAATATTCCGTAATAAGTTGATTTCAGAATCAAAGTAAGGCAGACAATTCTTCAATTCCTCTGATTTTGGTTTGTCTCCCGGGGGTACACATTTCAGAACAGGTGTCATGAATGAATCCTTCAATAACAAACCATCATCGAGACTATGGGAATTCGGTTGATTTGATAATCCAACGTCATACATACATTTGAAGAGAAATTCGGCAGATTTATCTCCGGTAAAGACCCTCCCTGTACGATTACCTCCGTGGGCTGCTGGGGCTAAACCCACAATTAATAACTTTGCATCATGACTACCATATCCCGGCACTGGCTTTCCCCAGTAATCCCAATCCATAAACTGCTTCCGTTTCGTACGAGCTACAGATTCCCTGAACCCGACTAAACGGGGACATTTCCGACATTCAACAATCCTCTGTTTTAATTTATGCAATGATTCCATGGCAAAGAAAATGAAAAACCAATTTCATCATGATTCGTTTCCCGGAGGTTCGGGACTATAAAATCTTAGTTTCCGTTCAGACACTACTTATAACTTTGGAGAAAGTAAAACCTTTCCAATATTTCTGTGATCTTGAATGTACCGGTGTGCATTTGAGGCATCTTCAAAAGAGAAAACCTTATCAACAACAGGTGTGATTAATCCATCGGAAAGCCACGTAACTAACTGGATTATAGCACTTTCAAGTTTGTCTCTTTCTTTCCAGAGATGACCTAAATTACATCCTATTACTCCTTTATTCTGATTCATCAATCCAATTGGGTGAAACCGAGTTACAGAAAGCAGTGCTTTGATTCCAGCTATGAGATTTCTCCTTTTACCAGGTGCAGCAGATGAGAAACCATAAAATATCACCTTTCCCAAAGGTCGTAAACATCGGTAACTCCGTCGAACATATTCCCCACCAACAGGGTCCAGAACAAGATCAACCCCCTTCCCCCCTGTCCATTCAAAGGTCCTCTCAACAAAAT
Source organism: Fidelibacterota bacterium (assembly GCA_022562455.1). Classification (GTDB taxonomy): domain Bacteria; phylum Fidelibacterota; class Marinisomatia; order Marinisomatales; family SCKK01; genus SCKK01. The sequence continues at coordinate 13,953 of JADFPG010000040.1, forward strand.
CTTCACTGTGGTAATCGATGAGGTTTTCCATCCCCATCTTTCTGAGAGATTCATGTTTCCATCCGGAGGCTGTCCCAATGACGTCAGCTCCGATTATTTTGGCTAACTGAAATGCAGAAATACCCACTCCCCCACCAATTCCGTGGATCAGTACGGTATCACCTTTCCTGAGTCTTGCCTGTTCGATCATCATGATATAAGCCGTCAGATAGGTCACAGGCATGGCGGCAGCTTCTTCGAGAGATATGTTCTCCGGGATAGGAAATACCTGGTCAACTGGAATAGTGACCTTGCTGGAGTAACCTCCAAACCGGGTTAGAGATGCGACTTGTTTTCCAACCCAATTTCCATTAACACCTTCTCCAACCTTTTCCACTTCTCCACTGATTTCGTATCCCACAACACACGGTTTCTTTGGAGAATCAGGATAAAGCCCCATTCTTGCAAGAATATCGGAGAAATTAATCCCGGAAAAATGAACATCGACCAATACTTCACCCTCCTTAGGCGTTGGGTCAGTCGCTTGTTTGACCTCCAGTACGTCTGGTGTTCCATGCTTAGGTATCCATATTTGTTTCATACTTTTCTCCTTAATTCTTTAGCCAATTTTGCCATAATCTGTTAGTTTGAAGCAAACCTGACAGATTGTTCCATACATAGATTTATTCATAAGGCGCTGTTCTAAATATAGTATGATCTGTGCCGATTGAGAAAGTGGTTATAAGGTTAGTTGTAACTGGTGAGTGGTGAGCAGTAATTGGTGCATTGATCTCAACGCCATTACATCCCAACTGTAGTAGAGTTGATCGAGGATTCGTGTGGAAAAACGTGAACTACTTCACCTGTCTCCCGAAACTTCAGGATGAGCAATTGCCCAACTTTGGTCATGCGGGGAGATAGGCTGACCATATATTAGTTTGGGCATCGTTAAACAGAGATACACCACCGTTAACCGCTAACACCTGTACGATCGTTCCTCCCTCTACCCCAGTACGCTCGTTCCTCGCTACGGAGCTGGCAGGGCAGGCACTCACCAATAACCAGTTACCATTCACCAATAACCAATATATCAAACCTCAGCATAAACATAGTAGCAAAAAACAAGCGATTATTCATACAGTTCATGGAACATAGCCATTCATAATTATCCATTGAGGAAAAATCGTTAGATGATTCTACTCTTTCCCCAATTCTTATCCTTCAACCTCATTGCAAAAGGTACGGAATCTCCCTATATTCTGCCGCAATTTTCTGACGATAATTTTTCAGGAGAACTCAAATGGGAATGATGAACTCTATACGAAACCGGATGCATATAATGGTATGGGCGCTGGTTGTTCTATTTGTAGGCAGTATGACGGTGGGAGGACTGGTTGGTGGCGCTGATATTATTGACCAAATCCTGGGCCGTACTGACATAACAAAAGCCATTGCTGTAGTAAATGGTGATATTATCTCTCCCAATGGATTTTTTCAACAGGTTAATTACAGACTTGAACAATTTCGGGTTCAGGGACAAGAAGTAGACGAAAGACAAATAGACCAAGTTAGACAAATAGTCTGGGATGACCTCATCGAAGCGCTATTGGTGAAGCAAGAAATCGACAGAATGGGTATTTCCGTAACCGACGATGAAATTTATCTTCATCTTGAAAACACACCCCCATTTGATTTGCAGCAACACCCTCTTTTCCAGACAAATGACCAATTCGATATGGAAAAATATTTGCAAGCACTTCGCAATCCTCAAGGAGATGAATGGACAACCATAGAAGTATATATGCGGGATTATCTTCCCCGTGTAAAATTCCAATCTCAGATTCGGGCAAGCGTTACTATTTCTGAAGAAGAGGTCAAAAAAGAGTATATACTCCAGAATATCGATTATACCGTTTCAGGAATCACAATTAAGAACAGATCGTTCACTACCGGAATTGAACCTCTTGAAGACGAAGCTAAGGACTATTATAATCAGAATAAAGATGAATTTTACCAGGAAGAATTGCGATCGCTTAAATATGTCAAATGGAACAAATCCCCATCGAAAGAAGACACAACTTTGACTTTTAATGAGGCATTAGACCTTATAAACAGAATAAAAAGCGGTGAAGATTTTGCAACATTAGCCAATCAATATAGCCAGGATCCGGGAAACAAAAGTGGAAATGAAGAAGGCAAGGGTGGAAACCTTGGATGGTTTGACAGAGAACGGATGGTAAAATCTTTTTCCGATGCCGCATTTGGTGCTGAAATCGGCGTACCTGTAGGACCGGTACTTTCAAATTTTGGCTATCATATTATACAAGTCAGTGACAAACGGCAAAACGATGAAATTGAAGAAATTTCAGCCGGTCACATCCTTCTAAAAATCGAAATGGGTCCAAGTACACGAGAGAAAATTAGAAATAAAGCGATAAATTTTTCCTTTGATGTCGAAGACTACGGATTCGAGGAAGCCTTACAGAAAAATAACCTGTCTGCAAATGATCTGTTTCCTATTCCTGAAAACACAAGGACACTCCCAAGCTTTGGTTTTTTTACACAACCTGTTCGATTTGCATTCTCATCAGAAGTGGGAAGCACCAGTGAATTCTTCGAATCGGACAGGAGTTTCGCTATTTTCCATCTTGATTCAATCGCACAAGCTGGAACAAGACCATTTGATGACGTTAGCGACAAAATCATACGCAAATTACGTGTTGAGAACCAAAAACTATTGGCAAGTGAAATTGCAGAACAGATTTATGAAAACTTGTTAGCCGGATCCACATTTCAGCCCGAAGCGGATTCAAATATTGAAGCCACGGCATTTGGACCCGTTACCTTCAAATTATCTAATCCAAGCCGCCAAATCGGGCGGAGTCCGGCAGCTAAAGGAGCCTTACTCGTTGCTAATGTAGGACAAATCATTCCACCGGTAGAAATCAGCGGAGGATATGCTGTCCTTTTCTTGGAACATAAACCAGATTTTGACCATGATGATTGGGAAGTTAAAAAGAATGTATTTTATAATAGACTTATCACCGAAAGACAAAATACAGCTGTCACCGAATGGCTAAAAGAACTTAAAGAGCGGGCAGAGATCGAAGATAATCGGAAATATTATTTTTAGGTAATTGGGTAATTTTCGGACCAGGCATTAAATTAGCCTGGTTAGGATTAGAGCAGTTGAAGATTTTATTGCTGGTAATGAGTGCCCCAGATGTGACTTTGACAGGCTTTACCAACCTGCTGATCAGCGGTTCAAATGTGCGTTCTGCAAACTGAAATACAAACCAAGGAAGCTGAAAGAGGATCTGACTATACTTCACTGTTTCAGTTTGGAGGTTCCAGCAAATAAAGCTGCCAAAGACCTTGAATTGAGCTATAAGAATGTCCATTCCAAATACATGCAATACCGCCATGAGATTGTGGAATACCTTGCCCAGCAGTTCAAGAAACTTTCTGGAGAAATTGAATGTGATGCCACTCTCGAGAGGAGACTTTAATATTTTTACCCCTACAGACTCGAAATCCAAGAAACGTGCTTCTTAGTCTTGATAAGTTCTGGGATGGTTTGATCAACGTTTCAATTCTTCGAGAAAAGTACTCATTTTTTCCTCACCTTAAATCTGCAACCCTAAGAACCTTCTATTTGTTTTGCAGGATTGACCAAACTATGGGATTCCCATAATATAGTGTTTGAGATGTTCAATCATGATCTCCTGTTCAGAAATGACAGCCTTAACCACATCACCAATGGAAATCACTCCGACTAATTGGTCATTCTCGAGTACAGGAAGGTGTCGGACACGTTTCTCCGTCATCAACGCCATACAATCTTCAACAGACTGATCGAGACGAACATAGAAAACCTTATTGCTCATGATATCTTCGACGGACGTATCCTTGGAGGATTTTCCCTTCAGAATGACCTTCCGGGCATAATCCCGTTCAGACATAATGCCTACCAGTTTATCGCCTTCGAGCACCAGCAGGGCACCAATATTTTTCTCAGCCATCTTTTTCAGGGCATCAAAGACAGGCATCTTTTTGGTTACAGACCAGATCTCATGTCCTTTTCCTTGCAAAATCTGACCAACAGTTTTCATTATTCCATTCCTCAAATTAGGTTATTTGAACTTACAACCCTATCATCACATTTTGCATACCTGACATGGTTCTTATGTTTCCTTAAGAGCCGTCGTCAGATCCATAGCCATCTCCTTGGCGTCCCCAAAAAGCATCAAAGAATTGTCCGCAGCAAAAAGGGGATTGGCAATCCCAGCAAATCCCGGACTGAGGCTCCGCTTGACAATGACAACGGAACGAGCCTCGTCTACATTCAGGATCGGCATGCCAGCGATGGGAATGGATGGGTCAGAATCCCGCGCCAAGGGGTTGACCACATCATTGGCTCCAAAGACCAGCACCACATCCGTCTGGCGAAAAGTAGGATTGATCCGTTCCAGCTCTATCAGCTTATCGTAGGGAATATTTGCCTCCGCTAACAGAACATTCATGTGTCCCGGCATTCTCCCCGCAACGGGATGAATGGCAAAATCAACCTCTATCCCTCTGGATTCGAGCAGAAGCATCAGATCCTGAATTGCATACTGAGCTTGAGCCACTGCCATTCCGTATCCGGGAGCAATTACCACCCGCCGAGCATCAGAAAGCAGCATTGCCACTTCCTCCGGTGAAGCTGATTTCACACGCCCAGCGTAAATATCTTCTGTCTCGGCTTCCGTAGCAACAACCGTACCGACTCCGGCAAATATAACATTAATCAGGGACCGGTTCATGGCCCGGCACATCAGTGCGGTAAGGAAGAAACCTGCAGCGCCGACCAGCGAGCCCGCAATGATGAGAACGCTGTTGTTCAGTACCCACCCGTGTCCTGCGGCCGCCAGTCCTGAATACGCATTGAGCAGTGAAATAACTACGGGCATGTCTGCCCCACCTATGGGTATCACCAGCATGATCCCAAGCAGAGATGCAACCCCTACCATGGCCCAGAAAGGAAATGACCCCGTCGGATCCACCACCAGCCATGTACCCAAACCAAGACATATCAAAAGCAGGGTTACGTTGATCACGTGTCGACCCGGAATCAAGACGGGTCTCTCCTTGATAAGTCTCTGAAGTTTTCCAAACGCAATCGCACTGCCCGTCAGGGCAACTGCACCAATCAAGCCAGCCATTGCCACAGACGATGTGAACTGGATGGTGATCTCCTCAATCCATTCTCCCTTGAGTGCCTCCATGTAAGCTGCACCGACCGCGATGGCCGAAGCGCCACCACCAAAGCCATTGAAGACAGCCACCACCTGGGGAATCGCAGTCATGGAAGACCGATAAGCCATGATGACCCCAACCAATCCTCCCACCACAAATCCTGCAACGATGATTTGGAAACTGACAATACGCTGGTCCATGAGAGTGACCACAATGGCAAGGAGCATTCCCAAAGCCGCAATAATATTACCACGTACCGCCGTGCGGGGATGGGTCAGTCCCTTCAGGCCAATGATAAACAGGACCGCAGCGGCTAAGTATAAAAGTTTTGCAAATGCCTCTTCTTTTGGCATTCTAATCCTTTCGACGAAACATTCCGAGCATACGGTGAGTCACCAGGAAACCTCCCACCACGTTCGCTGTTGCCATGGCCACTGCCAAAAACCCCAGGATCTCTGTAGCAGTGGTCAACCGTGCACCAGAGGTTATCAACGTTCCCACCAACGTAATCCCCGATATGGCATTAGCGCCGGACATTAGTGGAGTGTGCAAAAGTGGAGGCACTTTGGTGATGACCTCAAAGCCCACAAAAAGGGCCAAGATGAATATGGTTAGAGCGGGTACAAAAGTTTCCATCAGGAATCACTCCTTTCATTTGAAGCTGGTTGGGACGACGCAGGAAGTCCAAGAAGTTCCCGCACCATTGGATTGACGACCTCACCCTTATGAGTAAGGAGGGTGTCTTTTATAATGGGATCTTCCAGATTCAGGTTAAGTTCACCATCCTTCACCAGATTTTCAAGGAAAGTGGTCACATTTTTTGCGTACATCTGGCTGGCGTGGTAAGGGATGGTTGAGGGAAGATTTAGGGGGCCCAGAATATGAACGCCATGAACTTCTATCGTCTCTCCGGGCCGGGTAAGGTCGCAGTTGCCGCCTCCTTCAGCAGCCAAGTCTACAATCACAGAACCGGGGTGCATTCCCTGAACCATTTCCTCCGTAATCAGGACCGGAGCCTTTTTACCGGGCACCGCTGCCGTAGTGATGACAACATCACTCTCAGCTACCACCTGTTTCATCATTTCTCTCTGGCGACGGTAGAATTCCTCATCCATGGCTTTGGCGTAACCACCGGATGTCTCAGCCTCTTCGGTTTCCAACTTAAGTTCCAGGAATTTGGCTCCAAGGCTTTCTACCTGTTCCTTAACCGCTGGCCGGATATCGTAAGATTGCACGACGGCACCCAATCGACGGGAGGTGGCGATAGCCTGAAGACCAGCCACACCTGCTCCGACGATGAAGACCCGGGATGGAGTAATGGTGCCGGCGGCAGTAATCATCATAGGGTAGATCTTATTCAGCGCTCCCGCAGCCAACATTACAGCCTTGTAACCGGCAATGGTAGCCATGGAACTCAAAACATCCATTGGCTGTGCCCGGCTGATGCGTGGGACCAATTCCAGGGCAAAAGTGGTGATACCCTTTCCCGCAAGATATTCTGCGATTTCGGGGTTGCCCAGAGGATTAAAGAGTCCTATCACTACCTGTCTGGAATGAACCAGTTCCAGATCGTTATCGCTTGTAATGGAATTGAATCCTAAACCGTGTACCTGCAGGAGGACGTCAGCCGAAGAGAAAAGTTGAGAGCGCTCCGCCACGAGATGTGCTCCCTGTTCTACATAGGCAGAGTCAGGAAAACCAGCGTTCAAACCGGCTCCCTGTTCCATGTGGACTTCCAGTCCAGCTTTGGCCAGGTTAGGTATGAAAGCGGGCACAAGTGCGACCCGTTTTTCATCTGGAAAGGATTCGGCGGGAACTCCGATTATCATTTTTATTTCTGTAGTAACACGCTGGTTTTCGGATTTTCGACTGCATTTACCATTTAATAGCAATGGGTTGGATCTGAACTGACAGCACAGTTAGGATGATGCGGATATCAGGAACCCCAATGACATATTAATTAAAACTTGATGAATTAGTCAAGCACTTTAACTGTTTACCGCTTTATTCATCTCCAACTGTGCAACCAGACCGCTCCAGTCTGGTCCGTTCGAAATACAGCAACACACATATTCCCCCGGCGATTTATGATGATCTCAGACGAGTGGCCAAATTTGTTCCGCTCCCCGACTGAAACAACGGCATAATTCGGATCCACATTTCTCAGGAACGGCTCCGTCGTGCTTGTTATGGAACCGTGGTGACCTACTTCCAGGACATCTGCCTCAATGATGTCCCCAAAGGCATGCACTTCTTTATTCCCCTTCCCTTTCTATTCAGGCGAACGTTTTTTGAGGAATGCTTGTAGCGCTTTCTTTCTATCCTCACTATTTATTATCGTTTTGTATGCTTCCTGTTCTACTGCTAACCCCATCTTGAGTGGCAGATCCAATCCTTCGTTAATCGCCCTTTTTACTGCTTTTAAAGCCAGAGGAGAGTTTGAACTAATTAATTGACAAATGTCATTAACTGTGATACTTAAATCACCAACATCCACTAACCAGTCGATGACACCATCATCTAATGCCTCTTCAGGGGTAAAGGATTGAGCAGAATAGATCCAATGTTTCGCAAGGCTAACACCAATAAGACGAGGAAGTCGTTGTGTACCACCACCTCCGGGAATAATTCCTAAAGATGTCTCCTTAAAACCAATAAATCCCTGATCAGCCATTATGCGGAAGTCACAAGCCAGCGCAAGTTCTAAACCACCACCCAGGCAGGTTCCATTGATGGCAGCAAGTGTAGGAATTGAAATCTCGAAAATTTTTTGAAAGGTATCAGATATATATTTTACAATTTTCTCCACATCGTTATTCGACATTGATATCCGTTCTTTGAGATCGGCGCCGGCACAGAAATGCTTCCCTTCCCCATTGAACACAACAACACTGATATTTTCCTGTCGTTGAATCCAATCACAAACACCATTAAGGTCGGAAATAAGCTGTTTTGACAAGGCATTTACCGGTGGGTTGGTAAGGATAACCGTAGCGAAATTGTGTTCACTTTTTATTCTTAAGGTCTCGAAGTTTGGTGTACTCATGAAAGAATCTAAATCGTTTCAATCTCACTTTAAAGTAAAAATGACTGTAGATTACCGAGTAGATAAATACTACATTTAATTATTAATTCAAGTAAAAAAGGTTGTTACAAATATGAAAGCAATGGTGCTGAAAAAGACAGGCGATATCAAAAAAGATCGTCTTTTTTTATCCGAAAAAACCACTCCTACGTTTGGGAATAGCGATGTCCTGATTCGTAATCGATTTTGTGGTGTTTGCCGAACAGACCTCCATATTATTGAAGGCGATTTGTCCATTCCTGAATTACCTATTATTCCGGGTCATCAAATTGTAGGCATCGTAGAATCGATCGGAAAAAATGTAACCGGCATAAAAGTGGGAGATCGAGTTGGTGTTCCCTGGATGAGTTCCACATGCGGTAAATGTGATTATTGCAAATCGGGGAAGGAAAACCTTTGCGACAATGCCCGGTTTACCGGTTTGCATCAAGATGGAGGTTATGCTGAGTTGACTGTCGTTCCTCAGCAGTTTGTTTACCCCATCCCAAAACAATTCCCTGATGAGCAAGTTGCCCCTCTTCTCTGCGCAGGTATTATCGGATACCGCACCCTGAAATTAAGTGGCGCTCAATCAGGACAACGAATCGGATTATATGGTTTTGGCGCTTCGGCTCATGTCACCATTCAAGTGGCTCGTCATTGGGGGTGTGATGTATATGTGTTTACACGGAGTAAGAAACATCAAAACCATGCTGAATCATTGGGTGCAATATGGACAGGTACTGCAGAAGACAATCCTCGGATTGAGATGGATGCCAATCTTATATTCGCCCCGGTAGGCTGGTTAATGATTGAAGCATTAAAACGTGTAAAAAAAGGAGGTATTGTCGTCTCTGCAGGAATCCATATGACGGATTTACCTCAATTTCCATACCGTTTGATTTATGGAGAAAAAACCATCACGACCGCTGCTAATGCCACGTATGAAGACGGAGCCGAACTATTAAATTATGCAAGCGAGATACCGATTAAAACGGAAATAGAAATATATCCGTTAGAGAAAGCTAATCGAGCTTTAAAGAATTTGAAGAATAGTAAAATTAAAGGGGCGGCGGTACTGGCGATAAATAATTAATCTAATTTGCTGAACGAAAAGTATTACTCAAAACCCGAAAGTTCGAGATTCAAGTTAATACAGAACTCCTGACAATTAATTGCAATTTATCGATGGGTATACGTGATTTCTAGCCACAAAAATTCGTAAACATGAATGCAACTTTTTTTGCACTAAAAATTCCCCTTACAATTTAAGTTTCCATTTACGAGGAAGTAAACTTCCCTTTGCGCCAACTGGCGTGATGAATTCGCAACAAGACGAATTCAATAAGTTAAAATAGCATTTAGTTACATTAATTTTTATGCCTTTGTCAGGAATTCTGTAATTAAGGTAGGT
>JADFPG010000155.1 GCA_022562455.1 Fidelibacterota bacterium
TCCTAATTATACATTATTCTGTTGCATTCCAACGCCTTGCTCACTGGCGGAGCAAGTTGGCGCATATTTTTGCGTTTTTTTGCAAAAAATGCGACGGCTTGCGGAGTCCGCGTGCAGCAACTTGTTATACGCATTTACACGCTAATTTTGTACCCAGCAGCTTTAAGCTCTTTGATTATTGCATAAGCTTGTGAATCTATTGAGTCACCAACTTTTTTATAAATTAAGCCGTTTAGATCACTTGGTACAACAACCTCACCTTTATGTAAACAACAAACCTTATTTCTACCTAATTTTCCGACAAAATAACCAAACTCAAATATAACATTTGGTCTAGCTCTATACTCAATATGCTTATCTGATTCTGGTTTATCAATTTGATCAACGGTATAGCTTATCTCATCCGGTGTAAGAAGGATAAATGCAAACCCAACATCGCTGTGCTTCTCAAATTTTTCAATTATCGTAGCTCCTTCATCTGCTTCACGATGAAGGACAACTGGAATTAACCCAATTTCATGTAAAAAACGCTCGACATCTGTTTTAAGTAGTTGGTCGTGACCATGTACAACAAAAACTTTATTAGAAAGGGCTGCCGATTTAGCTGAGCTTTTTTGCTGTTTTAATTCACCAAAAACATCATCTTTTAGGGTTGAGACTAATATATTCAACGCTTTGAGGAGATTAGTCTTCGCGATATCGAACTGATCTGGGTAGTTCCCTTCAGTTATAGCTGATATTCCTTCAGTTACGAGCGTCATTGCAGGTGAATTTTCAGCAAGTAATTTTGATACAATATTTTCGGTTCTAATTTTAAAAGTACCCCATTCAGGAGTATCTGGACCGCCATATTTTCCTTGACCTTCTAATCTAGATAAACAGAAATTTTGAAATGTAAATTTCTCACCTTCTTCGATCAGTTTTTCTACGATATTAATCTGACTTTCCATTATTTACTCTTTAATTGAACACTCTAATGTTAATGATGCGTATAACGAGATAGCTCTGCGGCGTGAATGTTTTAATAAAATTCATAATGTGTAAATATAACATCTTTTAACCTCTAAAACCTCAAATTCACGCTACCTGCCCATAACGTCCGTAGCAGCGTGTGTTAGCCTTTATTCTATTTCTCCTCTCGCAGTTCTATTCATAAAATCTATTAGAAATTCAGTCGTTGTACTTGTTATATCTTCATAGAAAATAGATTGATTTGAAGTAATAATAGTGTCAACTTGAGATGAATATCTTTCATCGCTTTCGGGGAAAAATGCTCTGCTTGCTACACTCGTTATAATATCAATAAATCTTTTTTTATGTGAATCTTCAATCAATAACTCATAATTATTTATTGTCACTGATGCGTTGGGGAAATAACTCGTGGTTATCTCATTAGTTCTAGCTTCCATTGAACTACGCATCAAATCTATCATCGTTGTTCGATCATTTATTGGAATTGACCAATTATCGATATAAATATTAAAATTAGTATCAATTGGATTTAATTCAATATCTCGTTGAATTGATTCAAATATTACATGATTGATTATTTGTTGATATAATATTTGAGCTACTGGTCTACCCCTAATACCTCGGTGATGTCTTCTTAATTCATTTCCATATTCATTATAAAGATTTATAACTCGAATAAGATCCTCATTCGATAAATCTAAAACTATGACTACCCAGGTAATTGGGAGAGTGAGTAATAGTGAGCTTATCGTATTGATTCTCGATAAACCTAAGTTTCTATTTTTTACAGGTCTACTATTATCTAGTCCAAAAAGAGACCTACATTCATTAATAATTCTATCCCAATACACCAAATTAGAACTTACGCCAACACCAACAAAATAATCTGATTCGCGGTCATCTCTAAATGTTGGAGTCCCGTGTTCATCAAACAATAATATTCTATCTATAGGCATAGAAAGCTAACTAGTATTTATACAGAATTATTTGGTAACGTGAAATCGTGATATCTAGACAATTCCTCTGTAAGATGTAAGTATTTTGCGAGAATCAATAGTTAAAATCTGACGACCTCGCAAAAAGTACACCATTCTATTTAAACTGTTTGAGCAAGATATTCGAGTGTTCGAGCATCATGTCTAACAAACTCTTCGTATGAGCAACCATTGGCGATATTTTGACGCCAAATAGAGCCTGAATCGCCGAAAAAGACAGGAAAGTGATGCAATCTGCGAGTTTTTCCGTACATACGTTGCTGTTCTGAACATATTGATCCCAAGAGCCTTGATAACTTCCGCAAACTGCACTCGCTGGAGTCCTCTGTATTTTACACGCCTGGCTCCGGTCTGGTGAATGAAACGGGATATAGACGCTTCCACACCTGCTCTCCAGCGATACTTCTCCTCGAAATCTTCAGTCTTTTCCTTTTGTCTACGCTGCCATACACGTATATCCTTGACCAGGTATTGAAGCCGATAACCACGCTTTCCTTCTTTCACAGGGCATTGAGACCTGAGAGAACATCCAACACAAAGCGACACATCCCAGATAGCTGTTTTGCTTCCCTTGCTACGATTATCTTTCACCTTCTCAGGACTATGACCCGCAGGACAGCGCTCAATCTGAAACTGCTCATTAAACTCAAATCCACTGTAATCCTTGTTCCCTTCCTTCCCTGCTACCGGTGAAATAAGTTTCGTTCCGTCCTCCTTGGCATTTTCTACATTCTCATCACTGCCGTAAAGTGTATCGGCTAATAAAACCTCCGGACGCTTATCCCGTTCTGACACATCCGCTAACGCCGGAACAACCGCCTGACTGTCATGGCTGTGTGCCGGTTCCACGGCAACATAAGTGATTAAATCAAGGACATCATTCTCATTGTTACTATCATTATTGTTTTCACTTTCGTCCGGATGATAAGTCTCCATTACCTGAACCTGGTACCCTTGACCCTTATGACCGTCATAGGTGGCGTCCACATCAGAGGGGTTCTGCAAACTGTCGGAAGCAACTTCCTTTGCCGGAATCACAATCACCCTATTATCCTCATCCACCCTGCATTGCTCTGAGAACACACGATTCAGCAACCCGTAACTGTACATCTTCTCGATGTCACTATTCCCGGCATACATCCGGATCAACCCGTACAGATCATCCGCAATCTCAACCAGGCGCACCTGAGATCCCGACGGTTTCACCTTACCGAAATACCCTTCGCTCTTTTCTTTTAAATAGCGCCGGCGATACCGTTCCGGTAAAGACTCAAATACTGCGCCATTATGCCGCTTCAAATTCTTCAGAAAACGTGTGATAATCCGTGCCAGCAAACGCACACGCCCCAACCGTGCCATATTCGACCGGATATGCACCGAATCCAAACGCTGGAAACGGGTGTCGACATTAAATGCATCCGCCAAATGATCCGTAACTCGCTTGAATACATCCTGATCGATTCCTGTTTCAATCATTAAATGACGCATACCCCACAACGTGCGTTCGGCCATCATCTGATCATCAGGATCATAACTGTCCAAGGCATAATGCCACTGCTGATTAAACGCAACCTCATCTACCGCGCGCTCATCCGTCATATCAAATATCTGCTGCAAAACTACAGCGCCCATCACTGTAATTAATTCTTTTGTGGGGCGTCCCATACGTTCCGAATAGTGTGCAGCAATCGTTTGGACAGGCAGGTTGGCGGTAATATAGCTGCGAAACACACCTGCCCAGGTATTCTCAAGGCGTTTGACTTTTTTCTCCGACAAGACTCCGTGCCACGGTGGAGTGACATCAAATGTTAACTGATTTCGACTTTTTATGTATTGCATTTTAAAATTCTGTATCTCCCTGTATTATAATAACTTAAGTTAACTATAATACAGAAATAATCCAAGAAAAATATCACTCATATACAATATTATCAGCTATTTATTATAATTAAACTTTTTGCGAGGTCATCAATATTATTTATAAGTTCTTCTTAAACTAAAATAAATCAAAAGAGTTTAAAACTACAACATAATAATGAGAGATAAAGTTCACTAAATTTAAGATAGAGATGAAATTTCCTACATCTTATAAGAAAACACAATATTTATTCGTAAAACTCGGATTCTATGAAAAAATCACTTTCTTCTTTTCTTAATAATAACTTCTATATTATCGAATTGTTCGATACGACTGGTAAAGATCGCGTTGAACCGGAGCATAAATATCCCAACCGTCTGACCTCGACTTTACACACGAATCCCAAATAGTATGACCCGTCCCTGATCCACAGTAATTTCAATAAGAGCGGTCAATTCCGCACATTTCTCTGTACCAATTAACCACCCACTGAGAAGATGATCTTCCTCTCCATAGTACCCAATTGCCTTACTTTCTCTAATCTAGGTTAAAAGTCTGAAGGTAGGACTGTTGGTCATTTCATTATTTACACTCCCTAAAAAACCTCATACATTCTCCACATGGGCAGGAATATACCCAAGGCTATTAATAATATAAACGCTCCCATAATTACCGTCATCATCGGTTCGATCATAGTGGAAAGTCTTTTTATAAGGTGGTCAACTTCATTATCATACTGCTTGGCAATATTACTCAACATTTCGTCCAAAGCACCTGATTGTTCACCCACGCTAATCATTTTTAGTGTCATTGGTGGGAAATGTTTACTGGTTCCTAACGCTTCTGCCAATGACACCCCTTCCGCGACTTTTTCTCGAGCTGCAGCAATTTCGTTTCCAATAACCTGATTTCCAACCGTTTTTTCAACTGTCTCCAATGCAGAGATTATCTGAATACCCCCACGACTCAGAGTTTCTAGCATGTGAGCAAAGCGGGCTACAGTACTTTTCAACACTATTAATTTGAATATTGGAAATTTCAATTTTATTACATCAGAAACGTATTTTCCTCTTGGTGTACGGAGAAGCATGATTAAAGAAGTAACTACAACAATAACGGCGACCAACGTATAAGCCCAATATTGTGTCACAGCTGCATTTATTCCAATTAAAATTCTAGTGGGCATGGGTAATTCGATACCTTGTGATTTAAACATGGTAGCAAACTTTGGTATGACAAAGAGAATGGCACCGGTAAAAGCAAGGATAAGTGCACAAAATATAATTATGGGATACCGCATAGCAGATTTAACACTTGCTCTTACCTGGATATCATGACCGATGAATTGGGACAGCCGTTTTAAAATTATATCCATGACACCCGCCTTTTCACCCGCTTCTATCATATTTGTATACATAAGGGTAAAGACCTTAGGATATTTTCTCATTGCTTGAGATAAGGACGAGCCACTATTCAACTGTTCAGCTAATGATTTAACTACATTCTTCATTTTTTCAGTCTCTGACTGTTCTGTTATTGCTTCAAGTGCTGAAAGTAGAGGTACTCCTGCATCTAACATAATTCCCAATTGGGTCGTGAAATGTTCGATCTCTTGAGGTTTAACTTTTTGAAGGTTATCAAACCAGGATTGAAAATCAAACCGTTCTTTATGTTCTTTAACAGATAGAATCAGCTCATTTCTCTGTTCCGCCTGTTCATAGATTCCATATTTTGACGAGGCTTCTATAGTAGTCTCAAGGACGTTCCCTTCTTCTGTAACTAATTTGCAGATAAATTCTGGCATTACTTCACCTATTAGTAGCAGCCTGCCCTGTAGCGACGAAGGAGTGTATTGGGGTGGCAGTCACACTATCCATTATTCGAAATCGTCTCCATAATTACTTATTGTATCCGAAATTTTGTAGTTTTTTGGAATGAATACGTTCCGGATGATCAGCCATACTTCCCAATATTCTCCCAACTTCTTCGTATCTTTCCGAAAATGATTAATAAATATCCTCGTTAATATATCCACAATCTTTAGCGATATTCAACCAAACATGTGTTTCACTAGCCTCCCCATCAACGTTAGTAATCTTGGAGGTAAAATGCATAGGATATTTTCGGTTCCATATGCCTCAGCCCCGACTTGTCGGAGGGGGGGGTCGGGACTACAGGGCAGGCTGCAACTGCTACTTAGAAAGAGAATCACGAATCGCTCTGATTATCCAATTCATACTTCTTAATTTTCCGGTACAACGCCGTTCTCGATATTTCAAGGGAATTGGCTGCTTTACTGATATTGCCTTCAACTATTTTTAGAGCATTCCGTATAGCCATCTTTTCTGTATACCATAGAGGTGCAATACCATCTTCTCGCAGGGGTCCTTCATCCGAAGGACCCTGTGAGGAAAATC